>CANHXV010000060.1 GCA_947464665.1 Comamonadaceae bacterium | reverse complement strand
GAATGGCCACAGGCCGCAACAGGTGTTGAGAAACACTACGGTTATGCCTTCCAATGGTTTGGATTGGCGCTTTTGATTGCATTGCTTTATGTCTGGTTCCAAATTGTCCGACCCCGTTTCAAATCCAAAGTCACTGTCTCCAACTGAGCCTGCCCAATGGGAAGACGCTCCCTTGGGCATGACGGTTCACACCTTGCCCAACCCGCACGAAGTCGTGCTGGTGGATGAGAAGCGAACGCGCGCAGGGCGCTGGAAAATGTTGGCCGTGTTGTTGGTGTGTGCATCGCCGGTCATTGCGTCTTACTTCACTTATTACGTCATTCGCCCTGAGGGCCGGCGCAACCATGGCGAACTCATTCAACCGCAGCGCATCTTGCCCGCCATGGAAGTATCCAAGCTCAATGGCGACAAAGTGGCTTTGAATTCTCTGAAGGGTCAGTGGTTGTTGGTCAGCGTGGCCGATGCCGCATGCGATGAGGCTTGTCAAAAGCATTTGTATTTCCAGCGTCAATTGCGCGAGTCCTTGGGCAAAGAAAAAGATCGCATCGATTGGGTGTGGCTGGCCACGGGCGATGCGCCCGTCGATGAGAAACTCATGCCGGCCTTGTCGCAGGCCACTGTCTTAAGAGTGAGTTCACAAAGTATTTCTGAATGGCTACAACCCGCTGCCGGCCAGCAATTATCTGAGCATTTGTATGTGGTCGACCCCATGGGCAATTGGATGATGCGCTTTCCGCCAGGCATTGAACTGGCGGCTGCTGCCAAAGCCAAAAAAGACCTTGATCGACTTCTGAAAGCTTCGGCATTTTGGGATACGCCAGGCCGTTAATCAAATGACCGAAGTCGATCTGTACAACCTTTCACCCACCCTGCGATTGCTAGGCGTGGGCGTACTCATTGCACTGCTGCCCTTGGTGTGGACCCTTTACCACAGCCGGCACCAGCCTGTGAATTCCAAATTGCGCGCCATCACAGTACTCACCTTGTTTCTCACATTTGATTTGGTTTTGTTTGGATCGTTCACACGGCTCACCGACTCTGGTTTGGGTTGCCCCGATTGGCCGGGTTGCTATGGCAGTGCCAGCCCCATCGGTGCAGTGGCGCACATCGATGCTGCGCAAACTGCCATGCCGACTGGCCCTGTGACGCACAACAAAGCTTGGATCGAAATGATTCACCGCTACTTGGCAACAGCGGTGGGTTTTTTAATTTTGGTTTTGGCCCTTAGCAGCACTTGGCAGCGATGGAAAGGGCAATTTGCTTTTAATGGTGCATGGCAAGTCAAACCCTTTTGGGCATGGCTGACTTTGTTTTGGGTTTGTATGCAGGGTGCATTTGGCGCGCTCACTGTCACCCTGAAACTCTCTCCGGCCATTGTCACTTTGCATCTGTTGGGCGGCATTGGACTGCTGGTTTTGCTGTCTGCGCAAGTGGCTTGGAAGCCGGCATCGCAGCGCCAATCCATTGGCAAATTCCATCGTCAACTCATTTGGGCCTCTGCGGTTTTTCTGACGCTGCAAATTGCAATGGGCGCATGGGTTAGCACCAATTACGCCGTGCTGGCATGCACTGGCTTTCCAGATTGCAATGGCCAGTGGTGGCCAGCGTGGAACTTCCAAGGTTTTGAAATTTGGCGTGGCTTAGGCATGGACTCTAAGGGACAATACTTGCCCATGGAGGCCTTGGTTTCAATTCACTTTGTGCACAGGCTCATGGCTTTGTTCGTTTTCGCTTTCGCTGGCATCATGTTGTGGCAGTTTATAAAATCCGACGTCTTACCTGGCCTCACGCGTATTCTATTGGCTTTGTTAACGCTTCAATTGATCACAGGCTTGTCCAACGTCGTGTTAGATTGGCCCTTGCTGGCAGCTGTAGCGCACACCGGCGGCGCGGGTGCTCTCATGATGACCCTCACGTACATGCTGAGCCGAAGCAAACTTCAAAGATGATCATGAATAATTTTTTAAGAAGACCTGCTGCATGAGCACTGCTGCCGAATTACAAGCTGGCTCACCTTGGCGCCAGTACTATGCGCTTATGAAACCGCGGGTGGTGCAACTCATTGTGTTTTGCGCGCTCATTGGCATGGTCTTGGCTGTGCCGGGTGTGCCCACATGGAAAGAAGTGCAATTGGGCTTCATTGCTTGTGTGGGCATTTGGTTGGTGGCAGGCGCTGCTGCTGCTTTCAATTGCTTGGTTGAAAAGACCATTGATGCTCAAATGAAACGCACTTCTTGGCGTCCCACGGCCAAGGGTCAATTGAGTGACATGCAGGCCCTGTTGTTTTCTGCCGTACTGTGCAGCATAGGCTCGGTTATTTTGTACTATGCAGTCAATCCGCTCACGATGTGGCTGACCTTCGCCACCTTTGTGGGCTACGCCATTATTTACACCGTTATTTTGAAGCCACTTACGCCGCAAAATATTGTGATCGGCGGCGCATCAGGCGCCATGCCGCCCGTGCTGGGTTGGGCGGCTATGACAAACGATGTGGGCCCTGAAGCGCTCATTCTTTTCTTGATCATTTTCTTGTGGACGCCTCCGCATTTTTGGGCGCTGGCTTTGTACCGTGTAGAAGACTACCGCAAGTCAGGCTTGCCGATGCTGCCTGTGACGCACGGTAATGAGTTTACGCGACTCCAAGTTTTGCTATACACCTTTGTGCTCATGGCTTCGTGCCTCATGCCTTTTGCCTATGGCATGAGTTCTTGGCTCTACCTCGCAGCAGCAGTCATTTTGAGTTTGATGTTTATTGGGTATGCCTGGGCCTTGTGGCGGAATTATTCCGATGAACTGGCGCGCAAGACCTTTAAGTTTTCACTCATTCATTTGAGCGTGTTGTTTGCGGCATTGTTGGTCGATCACTATTTGTTTTAATTATTCAAAGTCTTTCATGTTCATCAACATTCGTTTTTTAGCTTCATGGCTTAGACGCATTGGCGCCTTGGCTCTGGTGGCCTCCTTGTTGGGGTTGAGCGCGTGTTCAGAACCCAAGCCTTCCTTCAAAGGCGTTGACATCACAGGCGCTGATTACGCCAAAGAATTGAACCTGCCCGATCAAAATGGTCAGGTGCGAAAGATCAAAGACTTTTCTGGCAAATTGGTGGTGGTGTTCTTTGGTTATACCCAGTGCCCCGATGTGTGCCCCACCACCATGCAAGAGTTGGCGGAGGTAAAGCGCTTGTTGGGCCCTGATGGCGAGAAACTCCAAGCCGTGTTCGTGACGGTGGATCCCGAGCGAGACACCACCGAATTGTTGAAGGCGTATGTAGAGAATTTTGATGCCAGCTTTGTGGCTTTAAGGCCCACGCAAGAGCAACTGCCAGCCATAGCCAAAGAGTTCAAAATTTACTTCAAACGGGTGGAAGGCAAAACATCTACCAGTTACACCATGGACCATTCTGCAGGCAGTTATACCTTTGATACGCAGGGCAGGGTGCGCTTGTTCAGCCGCTATGGCATGGGTGCGCAGGCGCTGGCAGATGATTTCAAGTTGTTGTTGAAAAATAAGTAAACTTTTCTGTGAGAGTATGAAAAAAGAGGGCCTAAGCCCTCTTGTTGTTTGAGATGAAAAAAGAAAATTAAGCTTCTGCGTATTCCGTCAAAGCCGCTTTCATTTTCTTCATGGCTGCCACTTCAATTTGGCGAATGCGCTCAGCGCTCACGCCAAACTCGTCGGCCAAGTCGTGCAGTGTCATGCCGCCCGAGCCATCGTCATTTACTTTGAGCCAACGCTCTTCCACAATTCTGCGACTGCGTTCGTCAAGTGATGCCATGGCTGTAGCTATGCCATCGCTGGCCATCATGTCGCGCTGGTGCGATTCAATCATGGCGGTGGGTTCGTGGTGGGCATCGGCCAAATAAGCGATCGGGCCATAGGCCACTTCACCGTCGTCTGAGGGCGATGGGTCTAGCAACACATCGCCGCCTGACATGCGCATTTCCATTTCCATCACTTCTTCGCGTTTGACATTCAGGTCTTTGGCCATGCTGTCAATTTGCGAAGCGGTCAGGGTGTCGCGGTGTGTGCCAGTGGCCTCATCGGCTTCTGCTTTGAGGCCTTGCTTCATGGAGCGCAGGTTGAAAAACAATTTACGCTGTGCCTTGGTAGTGGCTACTTTCACCATGCGCCAGTTCTTCAAAATGTACTCGTGAATTTCGGCCTTGATCCAGTGCATGGCGTAGCTCACCAAGCGCACGCCCTGGTCGGGATCGTAACGCTTCACAGCTTTCATCAAGCCGATGTTGCCTTCTTGAATGAGGTCGGCATGGGGCAAGCCATAGCCCAAGTATTGGCGTGCCACAGAAACCACTACTCGCAGGTGAGAGAGCACCAACTTACCGGCGGCTTCGAGGTCGTTTTCGTTTTTCAGTTTGCGCGCAAACTCTTGCTCTTGCTCGGGGGTGAGCATGGGCATGCGGTTGACCGCAGAGATGTACGCATCGAGGTGTCCCAGCGAAGGCACTACGGCCCATGGATTCTTCAGGGTGAGCGCAGTGTCGAGGGATCCAGCGAGGTTTGTCATACCAGAACTCCTTTCCATAATGGATTGGATTTTAGCACTCTCTTGAATGGAGTGCTAAATTTATAACTGATTGATTTTATTGATCTTTATCAAGAAGTGACACTTCAGATCAGGTCTCGCATGGCTTCTAAAGGGATGAGGGCACCGCGGTGCTGGATGACCCTTGCAGCCAAGGTGTTGCCAAAACGGGCTGAGTTTTCAGCCCTGCTACCTACCAAGCGACGACTCAAATAGCCCGCAGCAAACGCGTCGCCAGCGGCCGTAGTGTCGACCACCTGTTTGACGACTTGAGTTGGAATAGGCAGCCATTCGGTGGTGTGCTCTTGTCTGACGAGTGTAGGGTCAGCACCGCGTTTGATGACCACTTCTGAAATTTTCAAACCTTGTGCATGAATGAGCGCATCGTCCAAAGAATCACATTCAAACACAGCTTGGTGATCGTCGAGTGTGATCATGGCGGTGTGACAGCTGGCAAAGGCTTGGAGGTAAACGCTTTGTGCAACTTTGCGGTCTGGCCAAAGTTTGGGGCGAAAGTTATTGTCAAACACTACACGGCAGCCATTTGATTTTGCGCCTTCTAACAAGGCAAATAAACGCTGACGCGATGCGTCGTTCAGGATGGCCAATGTGATGCCACTGAAATAAAGACAGTCCAAGGTGCCTGCATTTTTTTCTAAAGCAGTTTCAGCCGATTGAAAGTAAGCGCGTGCCGCACTGTTGTCTCGCCAAAAATGAAAAGTGCGCTCGCCATGACTGTCCGTCTGAATCAGGTACATGCCAGGCAGACGGTCTTCGATGTACTCCACTTCGTCAAGCCTGAGCCCTAAGGCTTGCCATTCTTTTTGCAGTGATTGACTGAGTTGATCAGTACCCAAGCCTGTGGCATAACTGACCTCGATGTCTGTAGGATTGGAGCACCTTCTCAAATAGACCGAGGTATTGAAGGTGTCACCGCCATAAGCAAAAACTGCAGGCCCAAAGCCGTTGGCCTGCACTTCGAGCATGCACTCGCCAATGGCTGCAAAACGAATGGGTTTCATGCAATAGGCTTAGCCATGCGGTGATGCTTTGACAAATGCGCCGCCTTGGTAAATGGCGGCCTTATCGTTGCCATCGATAGTGGTTTGCCTGGCTTCTACCGAGCTTCTGAAAACATCCGAGCTGTCCAGAGGGCGATAGCCAATGTGTTTGGCATGTGTGTTGTCCCACCAAGTGGTTTGGTTGTCGGACATACCGTAGATGATGGTGTGGCCAACGATGGGTGCTGTGAGGGCAGATACCACTAAGCGTTCTAAATCGTCAAAGCTCAACCATGTGGCCAGCATGCGGCGATCTTTAGGTTCGACATAGGATGAGCCAATTCGCAAGCTAACTGTTTCAATGCCCCAGCGCGCCCAATAAAGTTCTGCAAGATCCTCGCCAAATGCTTTGGATAAACCATAGAAACCATCGGGCTTGGGCGGCATTTTGGTATTGACCACTTCGTCTTGTCGGTAAAAGCCTGTGACGTGGTTGGAGCTTGCAAATACAATGCGCTTCGTGCCTTGCAATCTGGCTGCTTCGTACAGGTTGACCATGCCCACAATGTTACTGGCCAAGATAGGATCCCAAGCTTGCTCGGTGGACACGCCGCCCATGTGCACCACGGCATCCACATTCTTCATGAGCGCCATCATTTGATCTTTGTTCTCCAAAGAGGCCAGCATGATTTCTTCACCAGGTGCGCTGGGACCTAAATCGCTCCGGTGGCTGACGCGAAGGACATCGCAATAGGACTTTAGACGAGGCCTGAGTTCTTTGCCCAAGTTGCCGCCTGCGCCGGTGAGCAGAAGGCGAGGAAATTTAAGAGGGCTGGCTGAGGGATTAAGCATGACTGTCTTTTTTGAAATTTTATTTGCTGTGTTTAGCTTTTGAAGCGTTGAGCCAGTGCCGTCGCGCTGTCACGCAAAACGTTTTGATCGGCACCCACCGCCACAAACAAGCAGCCTTGTGCCACATAGTGTTTGGCCAAGCTTTCGTCGCCAGTCAGAATGCCAGGCGCTTTGCCGCAAGCCTTGATGCGTGCAATGGCATCGTCAATCACTTTCAATACTTCTGGATGTTTGGGGTTGCCTAAATGCCCCAGCGCTGCAGACAAGTCGCCTGGGCCAATGAAGACACCGTCAACGCCATCGACATTGGCAATGGCTTCTAAGTTTTCTAGGCCCTGCAGCGTTTCAACTTGGAGCAACAAGCACAACTCGTTGGCATTGAGGTGCGCATAGTCTTTCACACGGCCATAGTTGCTGGCGCGGGGTGCGCCTGCATAACCCCGCACCCCTTGAGGTGGGTAGCGCGTGTAAGAAACAGCATTGCGTGCTTCTTCTGCATTTTGGATGTAGGGCACCAACAAATTTTGCACGCCAATGTCGAGCAATCGTTTGAAGGTCACCATGTCATTCCATGGGGGACGCACGATGGGGGTGGCGCTGCCGCCTTTCATGGCTTGAAGTTGGGCCATGATTTCACTCAAATCATTGGGTGAGTGCTCCATGTCGAGCAACAACCAGTCGTAGCCGCAGTCAGCCAAAATTTCGATGCTGATGGGGCTGCACAAATGGGACCACAGGCCAATTTGTTTTTGACCACTGCGAATGGCCTGTTTGAATTTGTTGTGAATGGATAGCATGGCTTGATGGCGGTGTGAGTCAAAAAATTAGCGAACCAGCGCTGGCAATTTGGGATTGAAGGTCCAGCCTGGAATGAGATATTGCATGGCCATGGCATCGTTGCGAGCGCCCAGACCATGTTGCAAATAAAGTTGGTGGGCAGCTTCAACGGCCTCCATGTTGAGTTTCACTCCCAAGCCAGGTTGAGTGGGTACTTGAATCATGCCGTCCTTGATTTGCAAGGGATCTTGGGTGAGGTATTGCCCATCTTGCCAAATCCAGTGCGTGTCGATGGCGGTCACTTTGCCAGGCGCTGCCGCTGCACAGTGCGTGAACATGGCCAACGACACATCGAAGTGATTGTTGGAATGCGAGCCCCAAGTGAGGTTGTACATCTGACACAACTGCGCCACCCGGACTGAGCCTTGAAGTGTCCAAAAATGCGGATCAGCCAAGGGAATGTCAACAGACTGAAGTTGAATGCTGTGCGCCATTTCGCGCCAGTCCGTAGCCACCATGTTGGTCGCTGTTGGAAGGCCAGTGGCGCGCTTGAATTCGGCCATGACTTCGCGACCCGAATAAACGCCTTCTGCACCGCATGGATCTTCGGCATAGGCCATGGTGTTTCTGTGATCGCGCAACAAGCGAATGGCATCTTTCAAAAGCCAACCGCCATTGGGGTCCAAGGTAATGCGCGCATCGGGAAAGCTTTCGTGCAAGGCCACAATGGCCTCGACCTCTTCTTCGCCTCGCAACACGCCACCCTTGAGTTTGAAGTCTTGGAAGCCGTAGCGATCTTGGGCCGCCTTGGCTAATTTCACGATAGCTTCGGGGGTGAGTGCTTGTTCATGTCGCAAGCGCTGCCAATCATTGTCGGCTTGGGGCTCGCTGATGTAGGGCAGGTCTGTTTTGTTGCGATCTGCCAAGTAGAACAAATAACCCAGAACTTGCACGCTGCTGCGCTGTTGACCTTCACCCAGTAGGGCTGCGACCGGCACGCCCAAGTGCTGGCCTAACAAGTCGAGAAGTGCGCTTTCAAGGGCCGTGACGGCGTGAATGGCTATGCGCAAATCAAATGTTTGATTGCCGCGCCCGCCTGCATCGCGGTCAGCGAATTTTTGTTGAAGTGAATTCAGTAAATTTTTGTATTGCCCAATACTTTGGCCTTCTATCCAAGGCTTTGCATCCTCAATGGTTTGGCGAATTTTTTCACCGCCTGGGACTTCCCCAATACCTGTGTTGCCACTTGAGTCGGTCAGGATCACGATGTTGCGTGTGAAGAAGGGCCCGTGTGCGCCACTTAAATTAAGCAGCATACCGTCACGACCTGCCACAGGGATCACCTGCATGCGTGTGACGTGGGGGGTGTTCGGAGAAGTCATGTTTAGCATGTTTAGTCAATAGACATCGTACAACTTGATGACGTCTGGTACATTGGGGAAAACTCGGGTGAAGCCGCAATTTCGGTGTCAGAGGCTGTCGGGGTCGCTTTTGCGCAGCCGCTCTCGGCTGTTAGCCAGATGGGTGCGCATCGCGGCGCGCGCCGCTTCCACATCTTGCTCGGCGATGGCGTTGTAAATGCTCTCGTGTTCTTGATTGACCCGCCTGAGGTAGTTCTGTCGTTCGGGGTCGGAACTCAAGATGCTGCTGATGCGGGCACGAGGAATCACGCCTGCGCCCAGCGAATTCATCAGGTCAGTGAAGTGATGATTTTGGGTGGCACGGGCAATTTCCTGATGGAATTGGTGGTCGGCAACCACCGCGTCCCGGCCCTCCTCAGTGGCGCAGTTGAAGGCGAGCAATGCGGACTGGAGTTCTGCCAGATTTTCAGGCCCGCGTCGCACAGCGGCCAATGCGGCGGCCTCGGTTTCTACGCTGATGCGAAACTCCAGCAAGGCAATGACTTCACGCAGGGTGCCCATGTGCTCTGCGCTGATGCGAAAAGAGGGGTGTTCGCTTTGGAGCAGCACGAAGGTGCCAATGCCGTGGCGCGTATCGACCCAGCCTGACGCTTGCAGCCGGGAGATGGCTTCACGCACCACGGTGCGGCTCACGCCAAAGTCTTTCATGATGGCCGCTTCGGTGGGCAGTTTGTCGCCCGCTTTGAGGCGGCCGTTGCGAATTTGGTCTGTCATGGCGTGAACCAATTGAATGGCCAGACCGCCGGGTTTTCTCAGTGAAGCCGTCATTGAATCCATGGGTAATCCCTAGCTGACTAAATGGCAAAGGCGAAGCATAATGCGGACTCTATTGTATGACAACTGATGACTTACTTGGTTGCTTTCTAGTATATTGGTTGTATTCAATGGCTTTCACAACTTCCTACAGGAGACATAGATGAACTTTCGCAGAAACCTGATTTCCTCCGCGGCAGCGGTCGTACTGTCTTTGGCTTTGATCCCCATGGCCTCGGCGCAAACTGTGCTGAAGGCTTCGGACGTACATCCGGCTGGCTATCCCAACGTGGTAGCGGTTGAAAATTTGGGCAAAAAGCTGGAATCTGCCACGGGTGGCCGATACAAGCTACAGATGTTCCCTGGCGGTGTGCTGGGCTCTGAAAAAGAAGTGGTTGAGCAAACTCAAATTGGTGCGATCCAAATTGCGCGCATTTCATTGGGCATCTTGGGCCCAGTGGTGCCCGATGTGAACGTGTTCAACATGCCATTTGTGTTCCGTGATGAAGCGCACATGCGTGCTGTGATCGACGGCCCCGTGGGTAAGGAAATCCTAGATAAGATCACCAACAGTCCTGCACGCCTGGTCGCGCTGGGTTGGATGGACAGCGGCTCGCGCAGCCTCTACACCAAGAAGGAAATCAAGTCGCCTGCCGACCTCAAAGGTCTCAAGATCCGTGTGATGGGCAACCCCTTGTTTGTCGACACCATGAACGCCATGGGCGGTAATGGCATCACCATGGGCCACAACGACACCTACAGCGCCTTGCAAACCGGCGTGGTGGATGGGGCGGAAAACAACCCACCGACCTTGTTCACAGCCAACCACTATTCCACTGGGGTCAAGTTTTACACCCAGACAACCCATCTGATCATTCCGGAAATTTTTGTCATGTCCAAGGTCACTTGGGACAAGATGAGCAAAGACGATCAGGCCAGCTTGATGAAATTTTCCCGTGAAGCCCAAATGGAGCAACGCGCCCTTTGGGACAAGAGCGTGGCCGAATACAGCGGCAAGCTGCAAGCCGCAGGCATTCAGTTCAAGACGGTCG
>CANHXV010000059.1 GCA_947464665.1 Comamonadaceae bacterium | reverse complement strand
GCAAAAAAAAACCGCCGGGGGTTGAGTCCGGCGGTTGGTAGAGGGGTTCAGTGACTTATGCGCTGGCCTCTCGTCCGCCTAGGACAGAGAATGCAAAATAAAAGCTAAAAAAGCTGGTGCGTTTGGTCATGGAAGACGAATGTAGCACAAGTTTTTGGCAGATTTCTGACAATTTACACACCCCAAGGTATTTAAGCCGTGCCGCCCACCGTCAAGCCTTCAATCCTAAGCGTAGGTTGACCCACACCCACAGGCACGCTTTGACCTTCTTTGCCGCAAACGCCAACACCGGAATCAAGTCGCATGTCGTTGCCAATCATGCTGACTTGTTTCAAGCATTCAGGGCCACTGCCCACCAAGGTTGCGCCCTTCACAGGGTATTGAATCTTGCCGTTTTCCACCCAATAGGCTTCGGAGGCTGAGAACACGAACTTGCCACTGGTGATGTCGACCTGGCCGCCGCCAAAGTTGGTGGCGTAAAGGCCCTTCTTCATGCTGGCCACAATTTCTTCGGGCGACTGATTTCCGCCCAACATGTAGGTATTGGTCATGCGCGGCATGGGAATGTGGGCATAACTTTCGCGCCTGCCATTGCCTGTGGGTTTGACACCCATCAAACGTGCATTCATGGCGTCTTGAATGTAGCCCTTCAAAATACCGTCTTCAATCAAGACATTGCGTTGGCTGGGGCAGCCTTCATCGTCCACATTCAAGGAGCCACGGCGATCTGAAATGGTGCCATCGTCCAGCACCGTGACGCCCTTGGCGGCAACGCGTTTGCCAATCATGCCGCTGAAGGCGCTAGAGCCTTTGCGATTGAAGTCACCTTCCAAGCCGTGCCCAATGGCCTCGTGTAACAACACGCCTGGCCAGCCGGGACCTAACACCACGGTCATGACACCTGCAGGCGCAGGTCTGGCATCTAAATTGGTGAGTGCAGCATGCACTGCATCGTTGACATACGCATTCAACATGGCATCGTCAAAGTAAGCCAAGCCAAAGCGACCGCCACCCCCGCCACTGCCCACTTCACGGCGGCCCTTTTGTTGTGCAATGACTGTGACAGAAAGCCGCACCAAGGGCCGAACGTCTGCGGCCAGAGTGCCGTCTGCACGGGCCACCATGACCACGTCATATTCGCTGGCAAGACCAGCCATGACCTGCACCACACGTGGATCTTTGGCGCGGGCCAATTGCTCTACTTTTTCAAGCAATTGAACTTTGTCTGTGCTGTTCAAGGTCCCCATCGGATCAAGTGAGGGGTACAAAGAGCGAATGCCTGCCACTTTGCGGGCTGGGACTTTGGCTTTGCGATGTTGCTGAGCTTGGGCAATTGAGCGCACAGTGTGCGCCGCATCCATCAAGGAGGCTTCGGAGATGTCATCTGAATAGGCGAAGGCCGTTTTTTCGCCAGCCACTGCGCGTACGCCCACGCCTTGATCAATGCTGAAACTGCCCGTCTTCACAATGCCCTCTTCCAAACTCCAACCCTCTGAACGGGTGTACTGGAAATACAAATCGGCATCGTCGACCTTGTGCGCTTTGATGGCAGAGAGCGCTTTGGAAAGATGGGTTTCATCCAAACCAAAAGGTTCAAGCAAGAGGGACCTGGCCGTGGCCAAACGTTCAATGGTGGGTTCGCGTGAAATCATGCCCGCATTGTAGGCAAGCCCAGAAGGCCCTGCTGACTGGAGGCTTGGAATGGCTTATTTTGAAGGCACTCAGGTCTGTACCAAGCGTTTGGCCTTGGCGATAGACATCAAAATACCCAAACCCAAGCCCAAAGTGACCATGGCGGTGCCGCCATAGCTGATAAAGGGCAAGGGCACACCCACAACTGGCAAGATGCCGCTGACCATGCCCATGTTGACAAAGGCATAGGTGAAGAAAATCATGCTGACACTGCCGGCCAACAAACGGGTAAAGAGGGTGGGAGCCTCCCGCGCAATGACCAAACCCCTGAAAACCAAAAAGAAGAAAGCTGCTATCAAGAGCAAGGTGCCCACCAGACCAAACTCTTCAGAATAGGCGGCAAATATAAAGTCAGTGGTTCTTTCTGGAATGAACTCCAAATGGGTCTGGGTGCCCTGCATAAAGCCTTTGCCCCAAAAGCCGCCTGAACCAATGGCAATCATGCCTTGAATGATGTGAAAGCCCTTGCCCAGCGGATCTCTTGCCGGATCGAGCAAAGTACAAACCCGTTGCCGTTGGTACTCATGCAGCACCTTCCAATCAACCCCATCGGCGCACAACTGCGATTCAAAAATGACCAATAAAAGAATGCCGATCAAGCCAAGAAAAACCGGCGGCAAAATAAAGCGCCAACTTAAGCCTGCAAAGAACAGAACGGCCAGACCCGTACTTAAAACCAACAGCGCAGTTCCCAAATCGGGCTGACGCATGATGAGGCCTACCGGCACTACCAGCAGAAGACTGGCGACCAAAAAGTCCAAAGGTCGAAGTTGGCCTTCTCGCTTTTGGAACCACCAAGCCAACATCAAGGGCATGGCAATTTTAAGAATTTCACTGGGTTGAATGACAATCCCCAGATTGAGCCATCTGCGTGCACCTTTTTTGGTAATGCCAAAAATAGCCACAGCTACCAACAAGACAACGCCCACGGTGTAAATTGGCACCGCCAAAGTCATAAGTCGCTGGGGTGGGATTTGCGCCACCACAAACATGATGCTGCCGGCGATGAACATGTTTCTGGCGTGGTCTGCAAAGCGCGTGCCGTGGTCATATCCCGATGAGAACATGACGATCAGGCCTGCGGATGCCAAAAGAAAGACTGCGAAGGCCAAGGGGCCATCGAATCCTTCAAACAAATGCAGGAGACGAGACCACAAGCTGGGTTTTTCAATGACGCGTGACATGGCTTAATTATCCTTCTCTTACCAGATAAATTGGGCATTCCCTTAAATTTGACAACGCTTAAGGGTTTGCCGAGGGCCGACGCATGGGACAATCTGCACCATGTTTTTATTGTTTGAAGAAGCCGGTAAATTTGTTGCCGGACGTGTCCTGTCGGAAGCAGAAGCTTCAGTTCAGGTGGAATTGGACAGTGGCAAAAGGGTCAAGGTCAAAGGCGCCAATGTGCTTTTGAAATTTGAGAAACCTGAACCTGCCCAACTTCTGGCCGAAGCCGCTCAAGTTAGCCAAAGCATCGAGCTTGATTTGGCTTGGGAATTTGCGCCCGAAGAAGAATTTGGCTTTGCCGATGTGGCGCGTGACTATTTCAACGCAGACGCCAGCACCGTGCAGCAGGTGGGAGCACTGATGCGCCTTTATGAAGCACCGCATTATTTTCGTCGGGCTGGCAAGGGTCGATTTAAAAAAGCTTCAGCTGAAACCGTTCAATTGGCCTTGGCAGGCATTGAGAAGAAAAAACAAATCTTGGCGCAGATTGAGAATTGGTCACAAGACTTGATCAAGGGCGAATGCCCAGCGCCCATCAAGGAGCAGCTGTACAAAATTTTGTTCCGACCCGATAAAAACGCAGCGGAATACAAAGCCGTGGTGGAGGCCAGTCGGGCCAGTCAAACAGCGCCCCTCACTTTGTTGCAAAACGCCGGCGCCATTGCCAGCGCTTACGATTTTCATTGGCAACGCTTTTTATTCGACAACTTTCCCAAGGGCACGGGCTTTCCTAAATTGGAAGCACCAGCCATTGCACAAGCCTTGCCTTTGGCTGCCGTACAGGCCTACTCCATTGACGACTCGCAAACCACCGAAATTGACGATGCATTGTCTATTCAAGGCTTGGGAACAGGCACGGTGATCATGGGCATTCACATTGCAGCACCTGGCTTGGCCATTCAGCCCAATGGCCCAATTGACCAGGTGGGCAGATCGCGCTTGTCAACGGTTTACATGCCTGGCTACAAAATCACCATGCTGCCCGACGAAGTGGTGCAAGGCTTCACCTTGGCGGAAGGACAAGCTTGCCCAGCGGTATCTCTTTATGTCACTTTCGACGAAGCCACCTTGGCCATTCAACACAGTGAAACCAAATTGGAACGGGTTCCCATTGCCGCCAATTTGCGGCACGACCAACTCGATCAGTGGGTCACCCAAGCCTGGCTCGAAGAAAAGCAACCCGCAGCTCGCGAAAACGAACCACATCTTGGCATCACCCATTCACAACTGGCGTTCTTTTGGCGCTTGGCACAGCATTTGAAAGCTGGGCGTGAAGTGGTTCGCGGCAAACCCGAAACCTTCAACAGACCCGACTACAACTTTCGATTGTTGCGCCCGAACTCAGATGCACCGCCCGAGGGCCATGAAAGCGTCCAAATCAGTGTGCGACAACGCGGCGCACCCCTCGATTTGATTGTCGCTGAGGCCATGATTCTGGCCAACAGCACTTGGGGTCAGTGGTTGGCCAACTTAGGTGTGCCCGCCATATACAGAAGTCAAGCCAGCTTGTCGCCGGGTATCAAAGTTCGCATGGGCACCAAAGCCCTGCCTCATGCCGGCATTGGTGTGCCTGCCTATGCATGGAGTACCTCGCCACTGCGTCGATATACCGACTTGGTCAATCAGTGGCAAATCATTGCATGCACACAGCACGGCGCAACAGCAGCCTTGGCGGCGCCCTTCAAGCCCAAAGATGCGCAAATGTTTGCCATCATCAGCGCCTTTGAAGCAGCCTACACGGCCTATAACAGCTACCAATCTGGGATGGAGCGTTTTTGGACCCTGCAGTATTTGAAGCAAGAAAATATCACCGAAGTGGTGGCCAGCTTGGTCAAAGAAATGGGCAGCGGCAGTTGGTTGGTTCGTGCCGACCATTTGCCGCTGATGTTGAATGTCATGGGTGCAGCAGGCTTGGTGCGTGGCGACAAAGTCAAGGTTCAGTTGGGTATCATTGACGCCATGGCCCTTGATGTCGCTGGCACTGTGATTGAAAAAATAACTTCAGCTGATCACAACATAGACGCAGAAAGCGCATCAGCTGACGAGTCGATGGAAGACTTGGAAGAAGCCGCTAGCGGACCCATTGCCATTGCTTTGAATGTGAACGAAACAACCACTGAAGACCCTTCTGCTTAATTCATGTTGTGAAACCCATCAGCACCATGCTCTCCACCTCAATGCCCCTGTCACTCAATCAAAGGACGCACCGCGCCTTGTTTTGGGCCTTGGGCTTGTCGCTTGTTTTTCATGCTAGCCTGCTCACCCTGAGGTGGGCTGCCCCTGCCACATTCGATCGCATTTTTGAAACCAACACCTTGGAAGTTGTGCTTGTTAATTCAAGCAGCAAAAATGCACCCGACGCCCCCATGGCTTTGGCTCAAGTGAACTTGGCAGGCGGTGGTCAAGTGCCAGGCACCAGCTTGCAAACCAGCCCCTTCACTGCGCAAGCCAGCAATGCCAACGTGCAAGAGTTGGAGCAACTTCAACAAAAAATAGAATCCTTGAAAAATGAGCAACAGCACTTGATCAACCAGTTGAAACAAAGTTTGTTTCAACTGAATACCCAAGGCCCTGTCCAGGTCAACGAAGCAATGCCCAAAGACGCTTTGACAGAACGCCAAAAACAGGTCGCTCATCAATTGGCTCAAATTGAAAAACAGTCTCAAGCCCTTCAAGGTGGGCCTAAGAAACGCTTCATCGGCCCAGCCACACAAGAGGTTTCATTTGCTCGCTATTACGACAAAATGCGCCGAACCATTGAAGTCACTGGAACAGAGAATTTTCCGCAAGCTGCTGGCCAAAAACTTTATGGCCAGCTCACCATGGTCATCACCCTGGACAACAAGGGCCATGTCTTGAGCACCGAAGTAGCCAGCGGTTCTGGCCAGTTCGTTTTGGACCAACGAGCCCAAGCCATTGTTCGCGGCGCATCACCCTATGGCGCATTCACCTCCGACATGAAAAAAGAGGCAGACCAACTGGTGGTGGTCACACGCTTTCAATTTGCACGCGACGAAACGCTTGAAACCAAAATGCTGGCACCCGATTCAAGTGCCTCTTCAAAGCGCGCAGTTGAAATTCAGCGAAAAAATTAACGGGTACTTTTCATGGACTCCTATTGCGTTTTTGGTCATCCCATTGAACACAGCAAGTCGCCTTGGATTCAAGCGCGGTTTGCAGAACTCACGGGCCAAACTCTGCAGTATGAAAAAACCTGGGTGCCCCTCGACGCCTTCAGCACTACCGTTCATGCCTTCAGGGCAGCTGGCGGCAAAGGCTGCAATGTCACCTTGCCCTTCAAAGCCGAGGCAGCTACGCTGGCCACTGAATGCAGCCCTCGCGTGGCATTGGCGCAAGCTTGCAACACACTCAAATTCGACGGCGAACATATTTATGGCGAGAACACCGACGGCTTGGGCTTGGTAAGGGATTTGCTTAGCAATGCAGGGTTTGCATTGCAAGGTCGCCGTATTTTGCTCATTGGCGCGGGCGGCGCCGCAGCAGGCATTTTGGGGCCTTTGCTAACTGAGAAACCGCTGAGCATTTGGGTCGCCAACCGAAGCGTTGACAAAGCCATTCAACTGACAGAGCGGCATGCCAGCTTGGCTGCATCAGAGGGCGTGGACTGCCAAGCCTTCGGCCTGACACACGAAGCTATTCTCTCCCATTCTTTTGACTTGGTCATCAACGCCAGCAGCAGCAGTCTGAGCCATGCTGCATTACCCGTCCCCGCCAGTGTGTTGCAAACAAATGGCTTGGCATGCGATTTAATGTATGGCCCCGCTGCACAAACATTCATGCAATGGGCGCAAGCACATGGCACCGAAGCGCGCGATGGTCTTGGTATGTTGGTCGAGCAAGCGGCAGCTTCATTCCAACTTTGGCGTGGGGTCAAGCCACCTACGCAACAAGTGCTGACTGATTTAAGAGCCTGGGTGTCCCATTCAAAGTGACATGTTGGGTTCTATTTTGACTGCTTTGAAACAATGGCTCTGGCTGGTGCTGGCGGGCTTTGTCGTTTTGCAATTGTTCTTTGTCGGAAGAATTGCATTCATGGCTGTGGTCGACCCTTCGTCTACCGCTTTTGAAAGATCACAAGCTTGGCAAATTGTCAGCACCCAAGGCCGCTTTGTATGGCGACAGCAATGGCAATCAGACGATCAAATTGCAAAAACACTGAAACGGGCGGTTCTGGCATCGGAGGACAGTGCCTTCACATCGCACAGCGGTATCTGGTGGGATGCAATTGAAAAAGCATGGCAAAAAAATGCAAAAACCCAAGCCAAATTAGAAGCGCAAACTGCCAAGAAAAATAGCACCTCCAAAGTCACACCCAAAATTGTAGGGGGCTCGACCATCACCCAGCAATTGGCTAAGAATTTACTCTTAAGTGGCGAGCGCACCCTGCTTCGAAAGGGCCAAGAATGGGTCATCACCGTGGCTTTGGAAACTTTCCTTAGCAAAAAGAAAATTCTCACGCTCTACCTCAATCATGTGGAGTGGGGACTAGGCGTATTTGGCGCAGAAGCCGCAGCCCAACACTATTTTCAAAAATCTGCGGCCAAGCTCAGTGCATGGGAGGCTGCACGTCTGGCCGTCATGCTGCCGCGCCCTCGTTATTTTGAAAAGTTACCGCAGTCTGTTTACTTAAGCGACCGAACAGAAACCATCATGGCACGCATGAACGATGTTGCTCTGCCCTGATGATTGCTTCACAATCGACCTATGAGAATTCTTGGTATTGACCCTGGCCTCCAAACCACTGGCTTTGGCGTGATTGATGTGAGCGGCTCTCAACTCACCTATGTGGCCAGCGGCGTCATTCGCACCGACAAAGTGAACCAAGGTAATTTGCCCAATCGTCTGCGGGTGATTTACGATGGCATTTTAGAAATCAATCAGCGCTATCAACCCGAATCTGCTTCGGTTGAGATAGTGTTTGTCAATGTGAATCCGCAAGCCACCTTACTTTTAGGTCAAGCTCGCGGTTGTTGCGTGACTGCTTTGGTGTCCTGTGATTTGGAAGTGGCTGAGTACACTGCACTTCAAATGAAGAAGGCTATCACGGGGCAGGGTCGTGCTGCCAAATCTCAAATTCAGGAGATGGTTAAGCGGATGTTGAAGTTGCCTTCAATTCCCGGACCCGACGCTGCAGATGCATTGGGTTTGGCCATCACCCATGCGCATGCAAGTCCCTCCATGAACAAGTTGGCGGCATTGGATGTACTCCATCGGAAAACACATGGCATGTACAGAGGTGGTCGGAGTCACTAGTCTGGGCCGCAATCAAGCGCATGAAGCTCATCTACCAAGCACGCACTGGCAAAGCAAATCCTACTGGTGCTTTTTGAATGTCGTCAAAGCTCACCATTTCGTAAGCATCGGGTTGATTGAGCAAGGCCCTTAACAGCAGATTGTTCATGGCATGGCCAGAGCGAAACGCTGTGTAACTTGCAATGAGGGGCTTGCCCAACAAATACAAGTCGCCCATGGCATCGAGAATTTTGTGCTTCACGAATTCATCGTCGTAGCGCAGGCCATCGCTGTTTAACACCTTGTAGTCGTCCATCACGATGGCATTGTCAAGTCCGCCGCCCAATGCCAAACCGTTGGAGCGAAGCATTTCAACGTCTTTGGTGAAGCCAAAAGTACGTGCACGGGCAATGTCGCGGGCATACAAATCTCGACCCATGTCAAACACCACTTGCTGACCTGTTGAATCAACTGCTGGGTGATGGAAATCAATTTCAAAACTCAGGCGGTAGCCCTCGTAGGGTTCAAGCTTGGCCCACTTGACGTTCTCGCCTTGGCCGTCATTCACCTCCACCCTTTTGAGAACTCGAATAAATTGCTTGGCCACTTTTTGCAATTCAATGCCAGCACTTTGCAGCAGAAACACAAAAGACGATGCAGAGCCATCCAAAATGGGTACTTCTTCGGCGGTGATGTCGATGACCAAATTGTCGATGCCCAAACCGGCACAAGCCGACATCAAGTGCTCTACGGTATGCACTTTGGCTTGCCCACAGGAAATGGTGGAAGCCAGGCGGGTGTCGGTGACGCTTTGAGCTGAGACCGGAATATCGACCGGGTCGGCGAGGTCGATTCTTCGAAACACAATGCCGGTGCCTGGAGGTGCAGGCCTGAGAGTCAGTTCAACTCGCTGGCCGCTGTGCAAACCCACACCCACGGCCTGGGTGAGGGTTTTGATGGTTCTTTGAGCAAGCATAGGTTGATTTTAAATTCTCAGACCCAAGCTTGCTTGAAGAGGGTTTTGAGGCCCACAGTTCGAAACAATCAGTCGGCTTGCTTGCGCAAGAAAGCTGGAATTTCAATGTCATCCATACCGGCAGAAGCCATGCCATCGACTTTGGCGGCAGCTTGTGTGCGGTTGGTGCGCCATACGCTTGGCGTATTCAAACGACCGTAGTCGCCACCCAAGGCTGTACTTTGACCAGTCAATGCAGGCGACACAGCGTCGCTTGTATCGACGGTAAATGGGGCATCGTGGGTTCCAGTGCGCAAAACTTGCAAAGGTGGCGCAGTCCGGCGTGCAACTTGACTTGACAAGCCCGTGGCCACCACAGTCACACGAATTTCGTCGCCCAAGGTTTCGTCGTATGCAGTACCGTAAATCACATGCGCACTTTCTGAAGCGTATGCACGGATGGTGTTCATGGCTTGCTTGGACTCGCTCAATTTGAGTGAGCCCTTGGCTGCGCTGATCAATACCAACACACCCTTGGCGCCAGACAAATCAATGCCTTCTAACAAAGGGCAAGCCACAGCTTGTTCAGAAGCAATCCTTGCACGGTCAGGGCCGCTGGCAGCAGCAGTTCCCATCATGGCTTTGCCGGGTTCTCCCATCACGGTGCGCACATCTTCAAAGTCGACGTTCACGTGGCCTGGTACGTTGATGATTTCAGCAATTCCGCCGACGGCATTTTTCAGCACGTCGTTGGCGTGCGCAAAAGCTTCGTCTTGGGTCATGTCTTCGCCGCCTGGCAATTCCATGAGCTTTTCGTTGAGCACGACGATCAGAGAGTCAACGTTGGCTTCCAATTCAGCCAAACCAGCTTCAGCACTTTGCATGCGGCGACCGCCTTCAAAGTCGAACGGCTTGGTCACCACACCCACAGTCAGGATACCCATTTCTTTGGCCACGCGAGCAATCACAGGAGCTGCTCCGGTGCCAGTGCCACCGCCCATGCCAGCCGTGATGAACAACATGTGCGCGCCTTCAATGGCAGCACGAATGTCGTCAATGGCCTCCTCGGCTGCATCGCGACCTTTTTCTGGTTTGCTGCCTGCACCCAATCCGGTTTGACCCAATTGAATAAAGCGGTGCGCTGCACTGCGTGCCAATGCCTGCGCATCGGTGTTGGCACAAATGAATTCAACGCCCTGTACATTGCGCTCGATCATGTGCTCAACGGCATTGCCACCGCCACCGCCCACGCCGATCACTTTGATTTGCGTTCCTTGGTTGAACTCTTCGACTTGGATCATTTCAATGCTCATGGTGCTCTCCTAAAACTGTTGCAGTTGCCTAAATTTTGATTTTTGAAAATTTTATTTTTTTGGGTTAAGTGGGTTTCAACATCGCCGATGCGGACTCCCCCTTGCCAAGTAAAGTTTGCGCCAATCCATCAGAAGTTCCCCACGATGAAATCTTTAAAACGCGTGAAGGCATTGTTCATC
>CANHXV010000058.1 GCA_947464665.1 Comamonadaceae bacterium | reverse complement strand
GGAATTCTCCCATTGCCAGCGAAGCGCAAAAAATGGCGCCTGCACTGGCTGCAGGTTGTGCGATTGTCATCAAGCCTGCAGAAATTACACCGCGAATGGCCATTGAGCTTGCACGCATTGCCCAAAGCGCTGGTGTGCCAGACGGTGTGGTCAGTGTGTTACCGGGCAAAGGTTCGGTGGTGGGTGATGCTTTGGTACGCCACCCCCTAGTTAAGCGAATTGCCTTTACAGGTGGCACCCATGTTGGTTTGGGTATTCAGAGACTGGCTGCTGAAAAGCTCATGCCGACTTCTTTGGAATTGGGTGGCAAGTCACCCACTATTGTGTGCTCAGATGCCAACTTAGACCATGCTGTGGCTGGCGTTGTATTTGGTATTTTCAGCTCGTCGGGTGAATCGTGCATTGCAGGCTCCAGGGCGTTTGTTCATGCTTCTGTCTTCGAAGATTTTAAAATCCGCCTCTTGGCCGCAGTCAAAGGCTTGCGCGTTGCTGATCCTGCCTTGGACACAACACAGATGGGCCCTTTGATTAACCAAGGCCATCGTGATTCAGTCGAACAATATGTTCAATTAGGCAGAGATGAGGGTGGAAAAGTATTGGTCGGCGGTACGCGTCCCCAAGGTGGTTATTACGATCAAGGTAGCTACTATTTGCCCACCGTCATTGAAGGACTCGACAACACGGCGCGCATGTGTCGTGAAGAAATCTTTGGACCCGTGTTGGCCTTGATTCCATGGCAGGATGAAGAACAACTTGTGGCTCAGTGCAACGACAACGACTACGGTTTAGCTTCAGGTATCTGGACGCAAGATTACAAGCTGGCTTGGCGCTTGGGCAAAGCTTTGCAAACAGGCACAGTTTGGATCAATACCTACAAATTGTTCTCAGTGAGTACGCCTTTTGGCGGCGTCAAACTCAGTGGAACAGGACGAGAAAAAGGTCGCGAAGGTATCTTGGCGTACATGAATCAAAAGAGTTTTTATTGGGGTATGAATGCAGCGCCACTGCCTTGGGCTTTGTCATGAAGCGCTTGACTGCAATCGTTTTTGCATTGTCGTTGTTTTCACTGACTCATTCCGTGCAATCACAAGAGCGTGTGACTTTGGTGGCCCCATTTCCGCCAGGTGGTCCCGTTGACACGCTGGCACGCATACTGGCCGATGGTCTGCAAAAAAAATATGCGCAAGTTGTTGTAGTTGAAAATTTGCCAGGTGCCTCAGGCAACTTGGGGATTGATAAAGTCAAAAGAGCGAAGCCGGATGGCAAGACCTTGCTGGTCATTCCTGCGGGCAACCTCACCATCAATCCAAGTTTGATGTCCAATTTTCCTTTCAACATTGAGCGCGACTTTGTGCCTGTCACCATGCTGGCCAAAGCGCCCAATGTGTTGGTGGCCAGTGCGCAAAGTAAAGTTGGCAGTGTGCGAGAATTGATTACTCAAGCCAAACTGAAGCCGACACAGTTTTCTTATGCATCTCCTGGTATCGGCAGCGGTCTGCATTTGGCGGGCGAGTTGTTTAAGCAAGTGACCGAAACAGACATCTTGCATGTGCCCTACAAGGGAACTGGCCCTGCGCTCAATGATGTGTTGGGTGGCAGTGTGCCACTGATGTTCAGCAACTTGCCTGCCACGCTTGGACATATTCGAAGCGGCAAATTGATTGCACTGGGTTTGACTGACAATGCTCGATCTACAGTCGCCCCAGAGATACCAACCTTGAGCGAGCAGGGCGTGAGCGGTGTCGTTGTGACGTCTTGGTATGGACTTTTGGCGCCAGCAGGCACGCCCCTTGCAACGGTTGAGCAGCTGTCCAAAGATGTGGCTGAAATTTTGTCGCAAACCCACATCAAAGAACAACTGAAATCCCAAGGCATGAGTGATGCCACTCAAAAGCCTTCAGAATTTGCCTTGCACATCAAACAAGAAACTCAAACTTGGGCTCGCATCATTAAGACGCGCGGTATTGTGGCTGAATAAGGATTGCACACATGGACTTGGGCATTGCAGGAAAAAAAGCATTGGTGTGTGGCGCCAGTGCAGGCTTGGGTTTTGCCTGCGCAAAGGCGCTGGTCAAAGAAGGTGTTGATGTACTTATTGTGGCCAGGACAGAAGTGCCTCTAGCCAATGCCGCTGAGCAGTTGCGAGCTCTGCAAGGTGGTCAAGTGTCGTACCTTGCAGCTGATGTCACAAGCATTGAAGGTCGATCGCATATTTTCAGTACTCAATCAGACTTTGATATTTTGATCACCAATTCGGGCGGCCCCCCTTCAGGTGACTTTAGAAATTGGGTTCGAGAAGATTGGCTGAAAGCCATTGAGGCCAATATGCTTTCGCCTATTGAGTTAATGAAACAAACGGTCGATGGCATGATGTTTCGTGGATTTGGTCGAATCGTGAACATCACCTCGAGTGCGGTGAAGTCCCCCGTCGATGGTTTAGGTTTGTCCAACGGCGCACGCAGTGGGCTCACTGGTTTTGTAGCCGGCTTGGCCAGGAGTGTGGTGGCAAAGGGTGTTACCGTCAACAACTTATTGCCTGGTACTTTTGAAACCGCAAGATTGGCTAAAAATTTTGCAGCGCAGGCTGCACGCCAAGGCATTTCAGCGGATGCAGCAATTCAGGCACGGCTTGCAAAACATCCCGCACATCGCTTTGGGCAACCCGACGAATTAGGTCACACATGTGCTTATTTGTGCAGCATTCATGCGGGCTACATCAATGGACAAAATATTTTGCTAGATGGTGGCTCTTTTCCTGGTGTATTCTAAAAAGCAAATATGAAAAGTTCTTTTGACATCGGCATTGTCGGTGCAGGCATTGGCGGTCTGACCGCTGCGATTGCACTCAGAGCCATTGGCCATCAAGTGACTGTTTACGAGCAGGCCGGCCAATTCATGCGCGTGGGCGCGGACATCAATCTCACCCCGAACGCCGTGAGAGCTCTAGATGGTTTGGGCGAGGCGGTTGCTAAGGGCATTCGAGCCAGTGGTGCGCGTCCCACTTTCAGAATCAGTCGTGATTGGGACACGGGACTTGAAACTTCCAGACTGCCAATGGGCAATACGGCTGAGTTGCGATATGGCGCGCCTCAACTGACCATTCATCGCGCAGATGTATTGGCGGTTCTGGCCAATGCCTTTCCCAAAGAATCTGTCATTTTTTCAAAGCGGCTGTTGAGCTTGGCGCAGATCGATGGCCAAGCTCATCTTCACTTTGAAGATGGTCATCTTGCAAAGCACGATGTGGTGTTAGGCGCAGATGGCATTCATTCAAGAGTGCGATCGGCCTTGTTAGGTGAAGAGCAACCACGCTTTACGGGCGTTGTTTCATTTCGCTCGGTGGTGCCCACCGAAAAATTAAGTCATGTGCCAGAAATTGAAGCTTTTACCAAGTGGTGGGGACCCAACCCACAAAGTCAAATTGTCACCTTCCCTTTGAATTTGGGACGTGATACTTTTATTTTTGCAACGACGGGACAAGATTCTTGGCATGAAGAATCTTGGACAAGTCCAGGTGATGTGAATGAGTTGCGTAGTTTTTACCGAAATTTCCATCCCGATGCGCGCGCCTTGTTAGACGCGTGCGACAGCGTTTTGAAGAGTGCACTTTATGAGCGAGAACCACTGACCAAGTGGTCTGAAGATGGCGTTAGCCTGTTGGGCGATGCTTGTCATCCCATGTTGCCCTTCATGGCGCAAGGTGCGGGCATGGCCATTGAAGATGGGGTGGTGGTAGCGCGTTGTTTGTCAACTGCCCAATCCTTGTCTGATGTGCCTGCCGCTTTGTCTTTGTACGAACGCACACGACAGACTCGCACTGCAGAAATTCAAATTGCTTCAAGAGGCAATCAGTGGCTCAAAACGCAAGGCAATGCCGATGGCGTTTATGGCTACAACGCTTGGGAAACAGCGCTTGGCGAGAGCAAAAGCTTTACAGGTTAAGGACCAACCGCTCGGTCTTGCAGCCTGATACACAGACCATCATCACGCGATTGCTGGCTTGCTCGGCACTGCTCAAGACCATGTCGCGGTGATCTGGAGTGCCTTCAAGGACCTGTGTTTCACATGCACCGCAAATGCCTTCTTCACAACTGAAAGGCACGTTGATTTTCAGCAGAATCAGTTGTTGATGCAGGTTCGTATCGTGCGTTACTTCAAACGTCTTACCGCTTTTTCTAAGCTCAACAGTAAAGCTTTGACGCGCATCGTCTGCTGCTTTAACTTCGACGGCGGCAAATCGCTCAATGTGATGGTTGACATAGCCAAGGGTTTGGCAGGCTGTTTCAAAAGCTTCCAACATGGCGGCAGGACCGCAGGCGTAGTAGTGTGAATTGCTTTTGGGTGGGCGCGCGTGAAGCAGTTCGTACAAATTGGGTGGGCCATTTGAAACATCGTCAAAGTGCCAATGGACATGGCACTTGAGTTCTGCAATGTCATCTGCGAAGGCAAAGGCATTGCGCGAACGTCCAAGGGCCAAGATTTCAAACGACTTGTTAAGCGCTTGAAGGCGTTTGGCCATGCTAAGAATAGGCGTGATGCCAATGCCACCCGCAATCAAGACAGAATGAACAGCCTCTTCATGAAGTGGAAAATTATTGCGAGGTTCACTGATGGTAAGTTGCATGCCAACGCGCAATTGCTCATGGACATAAACAGAACCACCGCGGCTGGACTTCTCTTTCAACACGCCAAGCAAATATCGATGTGTTTCCCGACTGTCATTGGCCAACGAATAGCTGCGAATTAAGTTGCCAGGCAGGTGCAAGTCGATGTGCGACCCCGCCTGAAACGGGACGAGCTTTTGCCCTGGTATTGGCCGAAGCTCAACGCTGATGATGTTTTGCGCTTCAAACTGAAGGGTGTGAACCCAAACCTTCATGGTCATACTAGGTCGGACTGGTTTCTTTTGAAATTTGCTCGGTAGCCAATTTTCTTAAGTGCCGACGTAATCTCACAATACCCATGTCATGGGCATACAGGTGCTCTCTCTGATTGGCATCAGGCTCCATGTTTTCCATGGCCACTCTATCTTGCTCGAGAACGTTCCAATGTCTTTGTTCCAAACGATTTTTATACAAAAATCGCCAAGTATCACGCTGCCAACCGCCTACTTTTCTGCAACGCCAATGGAAAACACCCGAAGCTTGGTTGGTAATGGGCGTGTAGCTGCCAATGATGGTGAAATTGCCGCCAGGGCCACCCGTTTTGGGGTAAGGGATTTCCAGTCGCATGCTGTGAATGCCATTGTCTTGCCACTCTGTCCAATCGAAATTGACATCACGTTGATGTTTTTTCTCGAAGACAAAACCTGAAGGCAATTCTCTGATTTGAAATTCAGCGGTCATGTCACCTTCCGCCATGGTGTGAGATTGTTTGTGAAGGTACGCGCCATGCATGGGATCCATCACATTGTCGATGACATAGCGATAATCACAGCCCCATTCGGTGTAGCACAAGAAGGAAGACCATTCTGGCGATGTCAGTTGTTCTGGCAAGTTCAGGGGTGGTGCCTGGTCTAACGCCGGATGGCTTGCGTTGTACAAAAAGACAGCACCATTTGATTCGGCGGTGTGAAAACGCCTTGTGGGTCTGGAGCCCTCTAACTTGCAACCTGGACTCCCCGGAACACGCATCACAGTGCCGTCAGATCGAACCTCGACGCCGTGATAGGAGCAAGCCAAACGATCTCCCAGTATGACGCCTAAAGACAGAGGTGCACCTCGGTGCGGACAGTGGTCTTCTAAGGCGTGTACTTTGCCTGTGCTATCGCGCCACAAAGCAATTTTGTAGCCCAAGCGTCTTAAAGAGACGGGACTTTCTTTGATGAAACTAGAAGGACAAATTGGAAACCATAGATCCTTCAAGCCCACTTCCAGTGCTGCATCGACAGGGTCTAAATGAACGTTGATGACATGTGCATTCATGTTTTTACCTTGAGAGTTAAGCAGCTAAGCGTGCAATTTCTTTTTGATAGCTGTCAGTGGTCCAGATTTCACCACTGGGTGTAGCGGGCCCCGAGGTGTTCAGGTAATTGACAAGTTCAGACAGATCGTGAATTCCAGATGCAAATGCACGTTCAATGGAGTCGCCCAATAGATTCTCATAGCTTGAAGGCGGGTTTGATCTTGATTGGTGAGTTTCGTTGTACAACGCTGCTGGATGATGTGTCATAAAAACTCCTTGATAGGCTTGAATTGCGCGCACTCATGCTTTGGGTTTGTCAGTCATAAAGCGGCCACTGGGTGCTTCGGCTTGGATTTGACGGCGCGTATGGCCATCGATGCCCCCTTTGATGGCCCATTCCGCAAACATCGTTGGGCCTGGCGTGAATTCACGCGCTTGCCATTCTTCAGTGAGTTCATCTTCATCGGCATAGTACTCCACCAAGGCGCCTGCAGGGTTATTGAAATACCAGAAGACGGCTGAGGAGATGGGATGTCTTCCGGGGCCTAGTTCTGTGTCCCAACCGCATCTGGACATGTGCATGCCGCCGCCGAACACTTCGTGGACATCTCTGACTGTGAATGCGACGTGGTTCAAACCATTTCGGGCTTCAGGCAGTTGCAACAGAAAAAGATCATGGTGACCACCGCGGGGCGCACATCTCAAAAAATGGCCCCGTCCAGGATATTGATCTGACAAAACAAAGCCCAAAATCTCTTGATAAAAGCGGGAAACTTTTTCAAGTTCTTTGACAAACAAAACAATATGTCCAACTTCGATGGGCTGGGCCCTTTCGTAGGCGGGACTGGGTTGGTTGATACGTCGTCTTTCAGACCAGGTATTGTTTTCCGCACAAGCCAATTCAATTTTTTTCTTTTGAGTGACTTGTAAGCGAAAGGATAAGCCGGATGGATCTATGCAAGAAATAGTGTTTGCCGAAGTTTGATACTCGGGCAGATGGGCCATGGCAGCTGAGTATTTAACTAAATCAATTTCAGATTCAACACCCCACACAACTTGTCTGAGAGTGGGATCGGGCTCGATTCCGGTAGGTAAACCGGGGGTGTCTGAGTGGGCAACAATCACGCGACAATCGTTGATAGATTGGAAGACCAAGCGCTCCGCTGACTCGCTCACAATTGCCAGTCCCCAATCTAAAAAGAACTGGCGACATTTGCCAATGTCTCTTGATCCGAAGGTAATTTCGTCGATGCCGAGAATGCTCATTTGTTTCTTTAGTAAAACGATGTTTCCATATAGAAACATTCTCTCATTATTTCTAAGGACAGAGCGAGGTCAATAGAAATCCGAGTATTCGAGTAGGCTTTCGAAAGCACCTGCGCATAATCGACCAATGAACGAAAACAAAAACGATTTCGCGAAGCTGAGTTTGTCGGCTTCGATGTTGGGCAATTTAGAGCAGTTGGGCTATTTGCAGATGACGGCTATTCAGGCTGCCAGTTTGCCTGTGACTTTGGCGGGCAAGGATTTGATTGCTCAGGCCAGTACAGGCAGTGGCAAGACGGCTGCGTTTGGCATTCCCTTGGTTGAAAAAATTCTGCCTGCAGACTTTGCGGTGCAGGCCATGATTTTGTGTCCAACGCGTGAGTTGGCAGATCAGGTGAGTCAAGAGATTCGTCGCTTGGCGCGTGCGGTGGGCAATGTGAAAGTGGTCACTTTGTGTGGCGGTGTGGCGCTGCGTGGCCAGGTACTCAGCTTGGAGCACGGCGCACATGTGGTGGTGGGCACGCCAGGTCGCATCATGGACCATTTGGAGCGTGGTTCTCTGAAACTCAAGGGCCTTAAAACCTTGGTGTTGGACGAAGCCGATCGGATGCTTGACATGGGCTTTTTTGATGACATTGCTACCGTGGCCAGGCAGTGCCCCCAGAATCGTCAAACGCTGTTGTTTTCGGCTACTTATCCTGAAGGCATTGCCAAGTTGGCCACGCAGTTCATGAAGGATCCGCAAACTGTGAAAGTGGAAACACAGCACAGCGCCAACAAAATCAAACAAATTTTTGTGCAGGTGAAAGAGTCTGAGCGTTTGCATGCTGTGTCGATGGTGCTGAACCATTTCAGACCCACATCAACGCTGGCGTTTTGCAATACCAAAGTGCAATGTCGCGATTTGGTGGCGGTGTTGCAAGCGCAAGGTTTTAGTGCGTTGGCACTGTACGGTGAATTGGAGCAGCGTGAGCGCGATCAAGTGTTGATTCAATTCGCCAACAGAAGTTGCTCTGTGTTGGTGGCCACCGATGTGGCCGCGCGAGGTTTGGATGTGGCGCAACTCGAAGCTGTCATCAACGTGGATGTCACGCCAGATTCTGAAGTGCATATTCACCGCATTGGACGCACTGGCCGAGCAGACGCAGAAGGCTTGGCGGTGAGTTTGGCCAGCATGGACGAGATGGGCTATGTGGGCAAGATTGAAGTGTTGCAAGGGCGTGAGTCGATTTGGCAAGAACTGAGCACGCTCACACCTGCGGGCAAAGATATGTTGGTGCCAGCCATGGCGACCTTGCAAATTGTGGGTGGTCGCAAAGAAAAAATTCGTGCAGGTGATGTCTTGGGTGCACTGACGGGTGATGCGGGCTACACGCGCGAGCAAGTGGGCAAGATCAATGTGAACGAATACTCTACGTATGTGGCCGTGGCGCGTGATATTGCGCGTGAAGCGGTGGCCAAGTTGTCGTATGGCAAAGTGAAAGGCAAGTCGGTGAAGGTCCGTTTGCTGGAAGATGCCTCAGGTATTGAAAGCGAGTAAGCCTGCCGAACGCTGATGTCAATAGGGGTTCTTAAACCCCAGTTTCCACATGATCTCAATTTCATGCGCCTCCATGGCCTCGGCATCGACCTCACTGGTTTCGTGATCCCAAGCTTGCGCATGTAAAGTGCCATGCACCAACAAATGCGCGTAATGCGCCTGCAATGTCTTGCCTTGCTCGCGAGCTTCCTTAGCCACCACGGGCGCACACAACACCAAATCAGCCATCACCACCGGTGACTGCATGTAATCAAACGTGAGCACATTGGTGGCGTAATCTTTTTTGCGGAACTCGCGGTTCAGACGTTGACCTTCTTGATCATCCACAATGCGGACAGTGATTTCGCCATCAATGTCCAAACTGTGCCGAATCCATCGCGCTACTTTGTGACGCGGCAATGCGGCTCGATGCCTTGAGGCCTGCGCAATATCGCCAAACTGCAAGGATAAATTGAGAGATGGAAGTGCCATGGTTTTAGGCCGCAGTCTTATGCATCAATCGACCGACTGCGCACCGTGGTTCTTTGCGCATCATAAGCATCCACAATGCGCGCCACCAAAGGATGACGTACTACATCGGCACTGGTAAACCGCGTCATGGCAATACCCTTCACGCGCCTTAAAACACGCTCTGCATCAATCAAACCGCTGAGCTGCCCTTTGGGCAAATCAATCTGACTCACATCACCTGTTACCACGGCCTTGGCACCAAAGCCAATGCGCGTCAGGAACATTTTCATTTGCTCGGGCGTGGTGTTTTGTGCCTCGTCCAAAATCACAAACGCATTGTTCAAGGTGCGGCCGCGCATAAAGGCCAAAGGCGCAATTTCAATGGCATTGCGCTCAAAGGCTTTCTGCACTTTGTCATAACCCATTAAGTCGTAAAGCGCGTCGTACAAAGGGCGCAAATAAGGATCGACCTTTTGCGACAAATCGCCAGGTAAAAAACCCAATCGCTCGCCAGCTTCAACGGCAGGTCGGGTTAAAACAATGCGTTGCACGCTGGCCCGCTCCAAAGCGTCCACCGCGCAGGCCACGGCCAAATAAGTTTTACCAGTGCCCGCAGGCCCAATGCCAAAGGTAATGTCGTGCGTGGCCATGTTATCGATGTACAAGGCCTGCACAGGCGTGCGTGCCTTCAGGTCTGCACGACGCGTTAAAAGAGTGGCGGCATCGGGGTTGTTGGCCACTTCGGGGTCGCCGGTCATCATGAGCTGCAGGGCGTCTTCCTTGATGGGCCGGTCGGCCATTTCATAAAGGGCCTGCAGCAACTCCAGTGCTTGGTTCGCACGCGCCTTGGGGCCGTCAATTTTGAATTGTTCGTGCCGATGGGCAATTTTGACCTGCAGGCCCGCCTCAATGGTGCGCAAATGGGCATCCATGGGGCCGCAAAGATGCGTCATGCGAGTATTGTTGTGCGGCGTGAAGTTGTGTCTGACAATCAAGCTGATAATCCTATAGAAAATAGACAAAAGCCTAAATAGGGCATTGTCCATACCCATAATGATAGGCACTTATCTGATGAAGAAGAACGGCACGCCATGATTGGTCAGTTAACAGGCACTTTGATCGACAAAAACCCACCCGAGGTGGTGGTGGATTGCCACGGCGTAGGCTACGAGGTCAGTGTGCCCATGAGCACCTTTTACAACCTGCCAGCCTTGGGCGAAAAGGTGAAATTGCTCACGCATTTTGTGGTGCGTGAAGATGCTCAGCTGCTTTACGGCTTTGCCACCCAAGAAGAGCGTGCAGCCTTTAGGCAACTCATCAAAATTTCAGGCGTTGGCCCGCGCACCGCTCTAAGCGTGTTGTCTGGCATGGGTGTGGCCGATTTGGCTCAAGCCATTACGCAACAAGAAGCTGGACGCCTGGTTAAAGTTCCTGGCATTGGCAAAAAAACCGCCGAGCGTTTGCTGTTGGAATTGAAGGGCAAGATGGGCGCCGACCTGGGTCTGCCAGCAGGCACTTCTCACGATCATGCCAACGACATTCTGCAAGCCTTGGTGGCCCTGGGATACTCCGACAAGGAAGCCGCGCTTGCGCTCAAATCCTTGCCTGCAGACATCGGTGTGAGCGATGGCATCAAAATGGCACTCAAGGCCTTGGCCAAATAAAATCACACCATGAGCATTCAAACCGACGACTTTGGCACGCCACCGCCCTTGCGCATGGTGGACGCAAAACCTGAGACTCCGCAGGAAGAAGCCATTGAGCGCGCACTGCGCCCCAAGTTGTTGGACGACTATGTCGGCCAGGCCAAGGTTCGTGAGCAGTTGGAAATTTTCATTGGCGCCGCCAAGATGCGCGGCGAGCCTTTAGACCACGTCTTGCTGTTTGGCCCACCCGGTTTGGGCAAGACCACTTTGAGCCACATCATTGCGGCAGAGTTGGGTGTGAACCTGCGCCAAACAAGTGGCCCTGTGCTGGAAAAACCCAAAGACCTGGCCGCACTGCTGACCAATTTGGAAAAAAACGATGTTTTGTTTATCGATGAAATTCACCGTTTGTCGCCAGTGGTCGAAGAAATTTTGTACCCCGCTTTAGAAGACTATCAAATCGACATCATGATTGGTGAAGGGCCTGCTGCGCGCAGCAT
>CANHXV010000057.1 GCA_947464665.1 Comamonadaceae bacterium | reverse complement strand
ACCTCATGCGCTTGTCGGCAGAGATGGCCAGGCACTATGGTGTGAGGCTGCATACCCACTTGGCAGAAAATGACCATGACATTGCCTACAGTTTGGAAAAATTCAATCGCACACCCACGCAATACGCAGAAGACCTAGGTTGGTTAGGGCACGATGTGTGGCATGCCCATTGCGTCAAATTGGACGATGAAGGTATATCTCTGTTTGCAGCCACGCGCACTGGCATTGCACATTGTCCTTGCAGCAACATGCGCTTGGCCAGTGGGATTGCGCCCATTCGAAAAATGATTGAAGCGGGGGTGCCTGTAGGCTTAGGCGTAGACGGCAGTGCCAGCAACGATGCTGCTCACATGGTGAACGAGGCACGTCAAGCCATGTTGTTGGCGCGTCTTCGAAAATCGCTTGAGGCTCCGCAGGTGAATGCAGAAGGCAAAACCATTTTTGGTTGTGACACAGCCCCCATGGAAATGACAGCGCGCGATGCGCTCAGATTGGCAACCCGCGGCGGCGCAGAAGCCTTGGGCCGTCATGACATTGGCCAGTTGACTGTGGGCTTTTGTGCCGATATGGCCCTGTTTGATCTGCGCAACTTAAGCTTTGCAGGTGGCGCGGTTCATGATGCCATTGGCAGTCTCATGCTGTGTGCCAGTGCGCCTGCAGCGTACACCGTGGTCAATGGGCGCGTCGTGGTCAGCGAGGGGCAATTGGCCAGCGTTGACCTTGGTACCTTGGTTGAACGACACAACAAGTTCGCCATTCAACTGGCAGCAGGTCACTGACGTTGATCGGCGTATCAAGTTAGGGCTCAACTTTGGCGCCAGCCAAATACCAACTGGCCACCCACTGCCTTTCTTCGGGCGTGATGCCAGTGACATTGTTCATGGGCATCTGCTGCGTCACACTCACTTGTTGGTAAACGTTTTGAGCATGAAGCTTGATACTTTCAGGGGTGTCCAAACGAACATTTTTCATTTGCACTTGTTCACCATGGCAACTGAGGCAACGCTGGTCAATGACAGATTTGACTTGTGCAAAAGTGGCTGGTGTGGCTTGCACTTTGGGCGCAACATCTTTTGCACCCCAAGGCGCCATAGCCGCAATGACAGCCACTATCAGCACCACACCCACCGCCGCAAAAGGCCACGGATTGCGAGTACGGCCCAAATGGAAGCCATGTCGTTGCACAAAGAACTGACGAATCAAGGCGCCGGCAAACATCATTAGAAACAAGATGAGCCAACGCTGTGGATGCGTGTACAAAAAGCTGTAGTGATTGCTCAGCATGGCAAAAATAACAGGCAGCGTGAAATAGGTGTTGTGCACACTGCGCTGTTTGCCGCGTTTGCCGTGAATGGCCAAGGACATAGCGTCGTATTTTTCGCCAGAGGTCATGGCAGCCAACACCTTGCGTTGGCCAGGAATGATCCAAACAAACACGTTGGCGCTCATGGCCGTGGCGATCATGGCGCCCACCAACAAAAAGGCTGCCCTGCCGGCAAAAAGTTGACAGGCCAGCCACGAGGCAAAAGCCACCACACATAACATGACCGTAGCCACAATGAATTCACCATTTTTGCGAAATCCAAAGAGCCGGCAAATGGCGTCGTAAAGGAACCAAAAAATGACTAAAAAACTCAGAGCCGCTGTGATGGCTGCATCCGGCGACCAATCCATCAGTGATTTGTCGATGAGGTAGGTGCTGGCATTCCACAAATACAAAACGGTGAACAAAGCAAATCCACTTAACCAAGCGGAATAGCTTTCCCAATAAAACCAGTGCAATTTGGTATGAATCTTCTTGGGTGCCACCATGTACTTTTGAGGGTTGTAAAAACCGCCTCCGTGTACCGCCCACATGGCGCCATCCACCCCTTTTTCGAGCAAATCGGGGGAATTGGGTTTCAAAAGGTTGTTGTCTAAGAAGACAAAGTAAAAAGATGAACCAATCCACGCAATCACGGTAATCACATGGACCCACCGCAGTAGCAAATTAACCCAATCTAGCAAATAGGCTTCCATCTATGAGGCTCCGAACTGTTTACCGAAGTGTATACAATATTTAGGCTTGCAAAAGCTGTGCCGCTACGGCAACCGCAATCACTTCAGGTTCTTTCCCCTCAATCCCTGGAACCCCGATGGGGCATGTCACTTGTTGGCACTCTGCTTCTGAAAAGCCCTGCTCTGTAAGGCGGCGCTTGAAAGTAGCCCACTTGGTGGCACTGCCAATGAGGCCAATGTAGGGCAGATCTTTTTGTTTTCGCTGGCGCTGCAAGCAGGCCGCCACCACATCCAAGTCCTCAGCATGGCTGAAACTCATAATGAGAACGCGGCTGTTGGGCACCAAATCGGCCACGGCGGCATGCACCGGGTTGGAATGTTCACACACAACTTGGGGGGCTACATCGCTTGGAAAAATTTCGTCTCGGCTGTCGATCCATCTCACATGAAATGGCAAGGGCGCTAAGACTTTGACCAAGGCCTTGCCCACATGACCGCCACCAAACAAGGCCAGAGGCATAAATCGCTCAGCAGCCTGCGCAGTCAAAATAGCCTGAAGGCGAACTTGATCAGCCGCAGTGACGAGCTCAAACTTCAAGACCAATGCGCCACCACAACACTGACCCAAACTGGGCCCAAGCGCAAATCTTTTTTCAAGCGGTAATGAACTGGACATTGCAGGCTGAAGCAAGTATTGCCTGGCCTGCTCAATGGCTTCAAATTCAAGGTGACCGCCACCAATCGTGCCCAAAAACTCATCGGCAAAAACAGCCATGACAGTGCCCGCACCACGAGGTACCGAACCTTGGGCTTGTTGTACCGTGATCCAAATAGCCGGCCTCTGCGCCAACTTCAATTTCAATTCTGAAAACCAATGCACTTGCGTTTACTTTCAATTCAATGCTTCTCAACCACACTGTACAGTGACAGAATGGCACATGTTGTTTTGAAGGCCTTTGAACAATGATTCCTTCCATTGCCCAACTTTTTAAATCTTCCATCTTGGCTAGCATCACATGCGTTGTTGCTGTGTGGCTGACAGGTTGCAGCACGCCACCACCACTGCCGCACACAATGCCGCCTGCACCCGCGCCTGTCAAACCAGTGGCGCCTATTGCTCTTCCCTCTGTGCCTGTCCAACCCCAATGGCCCACTTCAAATGCACGCAATGCACGCGAATACAGAGTGGACGCTGCCAAACACCTTTACAAACTCAATGGCGCTCGAATCTTCAAGGGGCGCATGCCACCCATGCTTTACGCCGTGGGCGTTTTGGATGTCGAAGTTGACAAGCAAGGACAAGTAACCCGAACCTACTGGGTCAGAGCGCCAGGTCATGCCCCCGAAGTGATGCGTGAAATAGAAAAAACTGTTCGGCAAGCAGCACCCTACCCTGTACCTACCCACTTAGGCAAGGTGGTCTACTCAGACGTTTGGCTTTGGCACAAGAGCGGTCGCTTCCAGCTTGACACCCTCACCGAGGGGCAAGACTGAAGTTCTAAACCGCCGCCTTGGCTTTTTCACAACTCATCAAAATCTTTTCTGGCGTAGCAGGCGCGCTCATGTGAACCACTGTTTGGTGGTCGGCACTGGCACTGACTGCGTCACGCAATGCAAAGAAAGTTGACAAGGCCAACATCAATGGGGGCTCGCCCACTGCCTTTGAATTAAAGGGGGTTGGCTTCAGGTTGCTACCATCAAACAAGGTGACTTTGAAGTGCTCAGGGATGTCGCCAGCTACGGGGATTTTGTAGGTACTAGGGCCGTGCGTCAGGAACTTGCCCTTCTTATCCCAAATGCACTCTTCCATCGTGAGCCAGCCCATGCCTTGCACGTAGCCGCCTTCAATTTGGCCTTTGTCGATAGCAGGGTTGATGCTCTTGCCTGCGTCGTGAACAATGTCCACAGCCTTCAGCCACCACTCACCTGTGCGTGTGTCAATTTCTACTTCACTGACAGAAGCGCCGTAGCAGTAGTAATAAAAGGCATGACCCGTTAGCGTTGCAAAGTCGTACTTGATTTCGGGCGTCATGTAGAAGCCTGCCACCGACAAGCCCACGCGATCCAACCACGCTTGCTTGGCCACAGCCGTCCACTCAACCGACTTGCCACCGCAATGCGCCATGCTGTTGGCAAAGTTCACTTCCGTGTCTTTGCAACCCAGCATGTTGGCAGCCACAGGTGCCAAACGAGCGCGCATTTGGGCCGTGGCATTCATGATGGCCGCGCCATTGATGTCGGCACCACTGGAAGCAGAAGTGGCCGATGCATTGGGCACTTTTTGGGTGTCGGTGCCGGTCACTCGAACGTAAGACAAATCGATTCCCAAACCATCGGCACACACTTGCGCCATTTTGGTGTTGAGGCCTTGGCCCATTTCAGTTCCGCCATGGTTCACACTCACAGAGCCGTCCATGTAAATATTGAGCAAGGCGCCGCCTTGGTTGAGCATGGTGGCGGTAAAGCTGATACCAAACTTCAAGGGCACCAAGGCCAAACCGCGCTTGCGACGCTTGTTCACTTTATTGAACGCATTCACGCTGTCTCTTCGTTCGCGGTACTTAGCCTCTGCTGCCACTTGGGTGATGACCTTGTCGCCCACCCAGTCAGCAATGGTCTGACCATATTGCGTGACCATGGTGGCGGGGTTGCCAGACACAGCAGGGTCTTGGTAAATGTTGAGCATGCGAACATCTAAAGGATCTTTGCCAATGTCATTGGCAATTTGCTCGATGATGGTTTCAATGCCAAACATGCCCTGGGGACCGCCAAAACCGCGGAAAGCTGTGGCGCTTTGGGTATTGGTTTTGCAACGGTGACTGATGAGTTTCAGGTTAGGAATGTAGTAGCAGTTGTCGATGTGCAAACACGCACGGTCGTTCACTGGGCCTGAATAATCGGTGCTGTAACCACAGCGCGACAAGAGCGTGATATCGGCGCCCAAAATGCGACCTTCGTCGTCGTAGCCCACTTCGTAATCAATGCGGAAGTCGTGGCGCTTGCCCGTGATCATCATGTCGTCGTCGCGGTTCACGCGCAACTTCACGGGACGTTGCAATTTGAATGCAGCCAGCGCAGCGCTCTGACTGAAAATACTGGCATTGCCTTCTTTGCCGCCAAATCCGCCACCCATGCGCCTGCAAATCACTTCGACATCGTTGGTGCTCAAGTTCAAGGCAGCAGCGGCCTCACGCTGATTGCCATCAGGGTGTTGCGTTGAAGAATACAAAGTGAGTTGGCCATCTTCACGCGGCACGGCGTAAGTAATTTGGCCTTCCATGTAAAACTGTTCTTGCTGACCCGTTTCAGTGCTGCCCTTCACTTTGCGCGGCGCCTTGGCAATGGCCTCTGATGCATTGCCGCGCGTGATGCCCTTGGGGGGCATGACAAAACTTTGCGCCGCCATGGCTTCGTCAATGGTCAAGATGGGGGGCAGTTCTTTGACCAACACTTTGGCTTTGTGCGCGGCTTCGCGGGCATACAACATTTCGCGTGCCACCACCACAGCCACCGCTTGGCCTAAAAATTCAACCTTGCCGACCGCCAAGAAAGGATCGTCGTGAACGATGGGGCCGCAATTGTTTTCGCCCGGTATGTCTTTGGCGGTGTAAACCGCCACCACACCGTGCTCTTTCAAAATAGCTTCACGGTCAATGCCATCGCCAATCAGTTCGCCATGCGCAACCGGCGACATAATGAGAGCCGCATACAAAGTGCCCGCCAACTCAGGCATGTCGTCGGTGAAAGTGGCGCTGCCTGTCACATGCAAATGTGCAGACTCATGAATGACATCGGTGCCTTGCTGAATGCCCGAGACGGGCAACAAATTATGCAAAGAAATGGGCGCGTTCATTTAAGCCACCTCCGTGGTTGTTTGAGTTTGTTCTTCAATGAAATCGATTACCAAATTGCGCGCTACCAAAGAGCGGTAAGCCCATGTGGCGCGCAAGCCATCTCGTGCCACAAAACTGACAGCAATGGCGGCATCTAAATCGGATTCCTTCACATCGGCAGGCGCTTTGCCTTCCAACACGGCTTCAAGTTTGGGGGCTCTGCAAGGCGATGGGGCCAAGCCGTTGTAAGCCAATTTCACGCCGCTCAATTTGCCTGCTTTCAAGGTGTAACTGATGGCCGCGCAGGTGGCAGAAATGTCTTGTTCAAAACGCTTGCTCACTTTGTGGGCGCGAAACACTTGACCCGCTTGTGGCTTGGGCAACACCACAAATTCAATGAACTCACCCGCTTGCAAAACAGTTTGTTTTTGGCCGGTGTAAAACTTGTCCAAAGAAACCGTGCGTGTTTTGTCGCCGCGACGCAGTGTGAGCGTGGCGCCCAATGCCATTAGGCAAGGCATGGTGTCCCCAATGGGAGAACCATTGGCAATGTTGCCTGCCAGCGTGGCGGTAGAGCGAATGGGTGGCGAGCCAAAACGGCGCAGCACTTCTGCAAAATCGGGGTAAGCCTTAGACACCAAGCTTTCGACTTCAGTGAGTGAGACCACCGCGCCAATGTGCCAAGCCTGTGGCGTGTCTTTCACTTGCTTGAGTTCAGTCACGTTGCCCAAATACACAATGTGGTCTGGCCGTGAGTATTGTTTATTAACTTGCAAGCCCACTTCGGTGCTGCCAGCTAGCAATGTCGATGTAGGGTGCTTGACCAAATAGTCGGCCACTTCGGCAATGGTGGCGGGTGATACAAACTCATTGCCTTTGCGTGTGCGAACAACAGGCTGAACAATGATCTCGCCTTCCAAACTGAGAGTGGGCGTAGACGAGCGCTGAATTTCTTTCAGCAACGGCACATCAGCGGCATCGTCAAGCTTCAAGGCAGCTTTGTTGCCACAGGCTTTTGACGCGGCATCCAGAATGGGAGCATAACCTGTGCAACGGCACAGGTTGCCACTGAGTGCGTCACTCACATCTTGACGATTGGGAGAAGAATTGAGTTGCACCAAGTTGACCAAACTCATCACAATGCCAGGCGTACAAAAACCGCATTGAGAGCCATGGCAGTTGACCATGGCTTGTTGCACAGGATGCAAAGTACCGTCGGGCTTTTTCAAACTCTCGACGGTTTTAACCGACTTGCCATCCAATGTTGGCAGCAGCTGAATACAGCTGTTAACGGGCACGTAGTCAACACCTTGACCCGAAGCGTTCAATGAGCCCACCATGACCACACAAGCCCCGCAATCGCCCTCAGCGCAACCCTCCTTGGTGCCCTTGCGGTGCAATTGTTCGCGCAAGTAATCTAAAACGGTGGTGGTGCGGCGCGCGCCTTGGGCTTCAACGACTTTGCCGTCAAGCACAAAACGAACTGTGTTGGTCACTTGGCTCATAAGGTGTGGGTTGGTTGGGGTTCTGGTCAAAAATTGATTTTATTGATTTACCGCCTTGCAAGGGGTACTTCAACTAGAAATAATTGCGAATTTAAGAGCCGCGGTAAGTTGAATAGCTCCAAGGGCTTGCTAGCAGGGGCACATGGTAGTGCTGAGTGACATCGGCCACCCCAAAATCCAAGCTCACTTGGTTCAAAAATGAAGGCTCAGGCAGCTTTACCCCCTTGGCCTTGAAATAACCCGCCACATCAAACACCAAGCGATAAGTGCCTTTTTGCAAACTGGCGTTGTCATAGAGCGGGCCATCGGGGTTGCGCCCATCTGCGTTCAACTTGAAACTTTTCACCAACGTGGCAAATTGCCCTTCCGTGGTGTACAGACTAACTTGCATGCCGGCTGCGGGACATCCATGCATGGTGTCCAAAACGTGTGTGCTCAAACCCATGTTGCATCTTTCCTTGAATTGGTCGACTGAAAGTGTATACACTTTTGGCTTTTGAAGCTATCATCATTCCGCATGGAAACCTCATCAACCCACGCCATTGTGAGCGCTTTAACCAAAGCCATTGTGGAACACCGACTGATGCCCGGCTCTAAATTGGCTGAGCAAAAGCTCGCCACCCATTTCGGTGTATCTAGAACGCTGGTCAGGCAAGCCTTGTTCCAACTGTCTCAAAACAGATTGATCCGCATGGAGCCTGCTAGGGGAGCCTTTGTAGCCGCTCCTTCTGCTGCAGAAGCCAAGCAAGTCTTTGCGGTGCGGCGAATGCTCGAGGTTCAAATGACACGCGAATTTGTGCGCGACATTACCCCTGCCAAAATTCGCGCTTTAAAAGCTCACACCAAACAAGAAAAAGAAGCGGTCGCACAAGAAGATGTGCACGGCCGAACAGAGTTGCTAGGCGATTTTCATGTGCGAATTGCCGAGCTCATGGGCAACCACGTCTTGGCCCAAAGTTTAGGTGAACTCATTTCACGCTGCGCCCTGATCACACTCATGTACCAATCACGCAATGCCGCACAGCACTCTGCCGATGAGCACGAAGCCATTGTGGACGCCATGGCCAAGAAAGACGCCGACTTGGCTGCAAGACTCATGGAAGAACATTTGATTTTTGTTGAAAATAGTTTGAGCTTTGACAAAAAAATTCCCACTCACGATATTTCATTGGCCTTGTCATGAACGCATCTGTCTACGACTCCACTGCCCCCTATCCACGCGATCTCAAAGGCTACGGCCGAAATCCACCGCACGCGCAATGGCCCGGCAAAGCCCGCGTGGCGGTGCAATTTGTGTTGAACTACGAAGAAGGTGCCGAAAATTCTGTGCTTCACGGCGATGCAGGCTCTGAGCAGTTCTTGTCAGAAATGTTCAACCCCGCGTCTTACCCAGATCGGCATATTAGTATGGAGGGCATTTATGAATATGGCTCGCGTGCAGGGGTGTGGCGCTTGGTGCGTGAATTTGAACAACGCAAACTGCCACTCACTGTTTTTGGTATAGCCACCGCCCTGCAAAAGCACCCAGATGTGATGGCTGCGTTCCAAGAGTTGGGCTATGACATAGCGTGTCATGGCTTGAAATGGATTCACTATCAAAACATCGATGAGGCCACTGAACGCGCGCACATGGCCGAGGCTATGGATATCTTGCAAAAGCTCAGTGGCGAAAGACCCTTGGGTTGGTACACAGGCCGCGACAGCCCGCGTACACGCCGCTTGGTGGCAGACTTTGGTGGCTTCGAATATGACAGCGACTACTACGGTGACGATCTGCCGTTTTGGATGAAGGTTGAGAAAAGTGATGGTCAGGTCGTGCCTCAACTCATCGTGCCTTACACCCTAGACTGCAACGACATGCGTTTTGCATTGCCGCAAGGCTTCTCGCATGCCGACCCGTTTTTTCAATACATGAAAGACACTTTTGACGCACTTTACAAAGAAGGCAATCCTCAAGGCCTAAACCGCCCCAAAATGATGAGCATCGGCATGCACTGTAGATTGCTAGGACGGCCAGGGCGCATCACCGCCATTCAAAGATTTCTAGACCACATTCAAGCGCACGATCATGTCTGGGTCTGCCGCCGCTTAGACATTGCGCGCCATTGGAAAACCACCCACCCTTACACACCATGACACTTAGCCTAGAACAACTCAATACAGCTTCGCCCCAAGAGGCCATGCAACTGTTAGATGGCTTGTATGAACACTCGCCATGGATTGCAGAAGGCGCGCTCAAGCACCGCCCTTATGCCTCTTGGGCGCACTTGAAACACTGCATGGCGCAGGTGCTCAAAGATGCAGGCAGAGATGCTCAGATCGGACTGATTCGCTTACACCCCGAACTGGCAGGCAAAGCCATGGTGAGCAAAGAATTGACCGCAGAATCTACCAACGAGCAAAGCAAAGCGGGCCTCACTGAATGCACCCCGGCTGAGTTTGAAAAAATTCAAAGCCTCAACGCTGCCTACAATCAAAAGTTCGGATGGCCTTTTATTTTGGCTGTGAGGGGACCTCGCGGGCTGGGGCTGAACAAACATCAAATCATTGCCACGTTTGAAAGACGTTTGAACGGTCACCCTGATTTTGAACTGCAAGAATGCCTGCGCAACATTCACCGAATTGTTGAAATTCGTTTGAACGACAAAACCAACTGCCACCCGCTTCAAGGTCAGCAAGTTTGGGATTGGCAAGAAGACTTGTCGCAATACAGCGACCCTGGTTTCAAAGAAGCGGGTCAACTCACAGTGACCTACCTCACAGACGCCCACATGGCTTGCTCAAAAAGCATCCAAAGCACCATGAAATTGGCAGGCTTTGATGAAGTCTATGTCGATGCTGTTGGCAATGTCGTGGGTCGTTATCACCCCAGCGTGGCGGGCGCCAAATATCTCATGACTGGCAGCCATTTCGACACCGTTCGCAATGGCGGTAAGCACGATGGGCGCTTGGGTATTTATGTGCCCATTGCCTGTGTTCAAAAATTGGCACAAGCAAAGCAACGCTTGCCCATTGGCCTTGAAGTTGTGGCATTTGCAGAGGAAGAAGGGCAACGCTACAAAGCCACCTTCTTGGGCTCTGGCGCTTTGGTCGGGCAGTTCAACCCTGATTGGCTATTGCAGACTGATGCCAATGGCATCTCCATGCGCGAGGCCATGAAAAAGGCTGGATTGAATGAAAACGAAATTCCCAACATTCAACGCAAGCCTGCCGACTACGTTGGCTTCGTTGAAGTGCACATTGAGCAAGGCCCCGTGCTCAACGAAATGAACTTGCCCTTGGGCATTGTGAGCTCCATCAATGGCAGCGTGCGTTATGTGTGCGAAATGGTGGGCATGGCCAGTCACGCAGGCACCACACCCATGGACCGCAGGCGGGATGCTGCTTGCGCTGTGGCCGAACTGGCCCTGTACATGGAAAAACGCGCGGCTGCAGACGGCGATTCCGTGGCGACCATTGGACAACTCCAAGTGCCCAATGGTTCGATCAATGTGGTGCCTGGCAAATGCACGTTCTCCATGGACATGCGCGCGCCCCTGGACCCTCAGCGGGACGCTTTAGAAAAAGACGTTTTGAATGCACTGGATGAAATATGCAACCGACGCGGCCTTGTTTGCCACCGTGAAGCAACGCTTAGAGCACCAGCAGCACCTAGCGCGCCTGAATGGCAAGCACGCTGGGAGAAGGCCTTAAAAGACATGGGCGTGCCCCGCTTTGTGATGCCCAGTGGCGCTGGCCACGACGCCATGAAGCTGCATGAAGTCATGCCTCAGGCCATGCTCTTTGTGCGCGGTGAAAACAGTGGCATCAGCCACAACCCCTTGGAATCTTCAACCACAGATGACATGCAACTTTGCATTGATGCGTTTGAACATGTCTTGCACCAACTCGCTTGAATTTACAAACCAATGACCACCCAACAATCAACATACCAAGAACTTGATCAATGGATCGATGCTCACTTTGATGAGCAAGTTCAGTT
>CANHXV010000056.1 GCA_947464665.1 Comamonadaceae bacterium | reverse complement strand
ATTGCACAGTCAAATGTGAGTGACTATCATCCCAAGCATCGTTGAACTCCCTTTGAAAGTCTGCAAAATGAAATTAGCTTCCGCCCTTCTCGCTAGCTTGGCCGTTCTGATGGTGCCCTTCGGCGCTTCGGCCCAAGGCTACCCCACCAAATCCATTACCCTGGTAGTGCCCTTTGCCGCTGGCGGACCTACTGACATTGTGGCGCGCACACTGGCGGCCAACATGAGCAAAACTTTAGGCCAAACCGTGGTGGTTGAAAACAAGGCGGGCGCAGGCGGCACGATAGCCGGTGGCTTTGTGGCCAAGGCTGCCCCCGATGGCTATACCTTTCTAATTCATCACAACGGCATGTCAACGGCCCCCGCGCTTTATAGAAAAATGGCCTTCAACCCCATGACTGACTTTGAATTTGTCAGCCAGGCGGTGGACGTCCCCATGACCCTGATTGGCCGAAAAGACTTGCCCGCCAAAAACATGCAAGAGTTAACGGCCTACATCAAAGCCAATGCCAAGAAAATCAATTTAGCCAATGCCGGTTTGGGCGCGGTCTCGCATTTGTGCGGCATGTTGCTGCAGCAGGCCTTGGGGGTCGACCTGACCACCGTGCCGTTTTCTGGCACCGCACCGGCGCTGAATGCCTTGTTGGGCGGTCAGGTTGATATTTTGTGTGACCAAACCACTCAAACCACGCAACACATCAAGGCAGGCACTGTCAATCTGTACGGCGTGACCACCAAGCAACGAATTCGTGCTTTGCCCGATGCTCCCACCTTGACTGAAGGTGGTTTGAAAGATTTTGAAGTCATTGTGTGGCACGGCATTTATGCCCCCAAAGGCACACCCGCGGCCAACATTGAAAAATTTGGTTCTGCCGTGAGAACCGCTTTGAAAGATCCAGCCTTTGTAGCTCGCATGGCAGACTTGGGCGCGGAAATTGTGCCTGACTCCAAGCAGACACCAGAAGGTCTTCGCACTTGGCTTCAGTCTGAAATTGGCAAGTGGGGCCCTGTCATTCGATCGGCTGGCGTCTACGCTGACTAAGCTTAGGCCAGTTCAGAAATTTCAATCAAATTCAGGTCGGGATCTCGAACGTAGACCGACCTGATTTTTTGTGTAGCGCCCGTGCGCATGACGGGCCCTTCCAAAATAGGCCAAGCCTCTGCATTTAACTTGGCTATCACTTGCTCAAGTGGCATCGAAGCAATAAAGCAAAGGTCTAACGAGCCTGGCACAGGCAAGTGCGCCTTGGGGTCAAACTCTTTGCCCTTCACATGCAAGTTAATCTTTTGATTGCCGTATTTGAAGGCTTTGCGAGTGACTGGCGGCGTGCCGCCTACAAAGCTTTCTAAACGCATGCCCATGATTCGCGTGTAAAAGTCAACGCAAGCGGCCTCATGGGCAGTGGTTAGGACGATGTGGTCAAGATGGTCAATCATTGGATATTTTGATGCTTCATTGAATCGAGAGATGTTATATTTTTAACTCAAATTCCACTCTCTTTCATCAAGTTTAACCATTGAGCTCAGAAATCCTGTCAAATTTGCAAACTTGGGTGGGTCGTTCAGAGAAACCAGGCTGTACCAAGTGGCGCCTATTTCTAGCAATTTAATTTATTCTTTCATGGCCGAGCATGTGCTGGGTTTACCGAGATCGTTTTAATGACTTTGACCACCGCGACTTCCACCCAACCACCCGCGAGGCCGCTTGACCACATCACAGTGGTATCGCTAGAACATGCCATTGCTGCGCCCTTTTGCACAAGGCAATTGGCTGACTTGGGCGCGCGCGTGATCAAAATTGAACGGCCTGAAGTGGGTGATTTTGCAAGAGCCTACGATCAACGTGCCAGAGGACAAGCCTCGCACTTTGTGTGGGTGAATCGCTCTAAGGAAAGTTTGGCTTTAGATTTAAAAAATGAAAAGCACCTCGAAGTTCTCAAAGCCTTGATTGCCAAAGCAGATGTTTTGGTGCAAAACTTGGCGCCCGGTGCTACCACCCGCATGGGCCTAGACGCTGCCACCTTGCGATCGCAAAACCCAAGCCTCATTGTCTGTGACATATCGGGCTATGGCCTTGATGGCCCTTACCGCGATAAAAAAGCCTACGACTTGCTCATTCAAAGTGAAGCGGGTTATTTGAGCGTCACAGGCACACCCGACAGCCCGAGCAAAAGCGGCAACTCCATTGCCGACATTGCCGCGGGCATGTATGCCTACACCAATATTTTGTCAGCCATCATTCACCGCGATAAAACAGGCGAAGGCTCGCACATTGATGTTTCGATGTTGGAGTCGCTCAGTGAGTGGATGGGCTTTCCCATGTACTACGCCATGGACGGGGCATCGCCACCGCCGCGCAGTGCGGCATCTCACGCCACCATTTACCCCTACGGACCCTTCGCAGCGGGTGGCGCACTAGACCCCCAAACCTTAGCAAGCCCTGAAGACCAAGGCACTGTGATGTTGGGTTTGCAAAATGAACGTGAATGGGTTTTATTTTGCAAGCATGTGATGTTGCAAGACAAGCTAAGCCAAGACCCGCGATTCGAAAGCAATTCCAAACGCAATGAACACCGACAAGCTTTGGAAGCCATCATCTTGAAAGAATTTTCAAATCTGACAGTGCCCCAAGTGATTGAACGCTTAGAAACCGCTCAGATTGCCAATGCCCGAATGAACAACATGGCCGACTTGTGGGCTCACCCCCAGCTCAAAGCCCGTGATCGCTGGGTGAACGTACCCTCGCCATCCGGCGACCTGCCCGCCCTTCTGCCCCCAGGCCGACAAACTTCTTTCGACTACCGAATGGACGCCATCCCCACCTTGGGCCAGCACACCGAGAAAATTCTAAAAGAACTGGGCATGTCAATCAATTTATTGGGGTCAGATCAACATTAATTTTGTCAATCAAAGGGGATCAAGACTAAGGGGGGCTGACGATTTGTGGTACCCCACCATGAGGAAGCCCCCCTTAGTCTTGATCCCCTTTGATTGGAAATTAATGTTGATCTGACCCCAATAAATTGACTCGCCGTTTTGACACTGCACTCACGCCCTGCTCGTCAAGCATCCACTGAACGGGCTGCGAGGCAATTTGCAAAGCCAATCTGCGAGCATTGATCTGCAAACATGAATTTGATTTTCTTTGCAGCATTTCCAAAAGCCAATTGGGAACAATGTCAAAGGATGCACTCAGTATCAAAGCAAAAAATGGTTTTTCAGTGAGGTCCACTGAATAAGACTCAATCGACTTCAGCGTTTCGCGAGTTCGCTGATCAAATACCAGCTCGGGTTCGTACTGCGACATGGCAAGCTTGGCATCGCTGAATGTGATGGGCAAATTGGTAGCGCCCAGCATCTCACCTACTTTGTTCATCTCGACCACATACCTGTCACAGTCTGATGCAGACAATGGTTGCAAGTTAAGGTGTTGGTAAGCATTTAAAAAAGAGATCGTTTCAACCAGGTGGACCCATCGCAGCAGGTGGGGCTCGTTGGCGCAATAAGCCTGACCCTTCAAATCGATGCCCTGAATTTTGGCGTGGATGGCATTGACACGCAGAATATGCCGCGTAGCAAGATCGACACTGCCGTAAGTTGTCGCCGCAACAAAAAGCGCTGTTCGACCCAGTCGGGCCTTTAGCTGATGGCGAAAGTTGGAGTGATCCCAGACGGCTGCCAAAGCTCTTGGATGTAGCGCCTGGATCATCAATGAAGATAATCCACCGACCATCATGGCTGAAAAATTGGCATGAACTTTCCAAGCAACAGAGTGTGGCCCAAACAAACCAGGGTCGCCAACTGGCCACTTAAACTCCTCTAATGAAGAGGAAGCACCCGTCATGTTTTGAAGCCCTTTGCCAATGGCGTCAAACGCCAAAGGCTTCACAATTTGGAGAATGTTAGATATCACATTCAAGCTCAAAAGGCCTGCACATCAAGGGCTGTTTTTGCAACCGTCATGTCATCAGGGTTTTTTGGTTTTGTACTGCTTGATACTTTCTTTCAAGTCTTGAAACTCTTCACACCCAAACCTACAGGCTTTGTCTAATCGGGCTAGCATTTTCTCAGCGCCGGCCAGGTCATTTTTAAGCAGCAGCAATTCGCCGTAATATTCCAAGGCACCCCTGTGATTGGCGTCCAAATTCAAAGCGGATAGGTAGAATTTTTCAGCTTCATTCAAATTAGGCGCGGCTTTTTTTCTAAGGCTGTAGCCCATTAAGTTATGCCAGTCAGCCGATTTTTTTTGATCGGCCTCGGTCAGCAAATCAATGGCCTTTTCATAATTGCCAGCCTTGATGGCATTTCTGGCTGGCAGCAGTATTTCTGCAACAGATTTAGTCGCAGGCTGCGTTGGCGCTGTATCTGCAGACCATGCTTGAAAAGAAAAAAAGAGCAAAGATGCAATCAGTCTATTTTTCACAATAACCTCTGAAGTGTTGGGCAATCATTCCTAAGATCAATTCTAATTTGATGCAAATATCCGCTTCGCCCTACCGATATAAGCCCTAAAACTTACCCCGGTTGGCGCTTGAGTGCCAATTGCGGTTCCATTTGCAGGGCAAAAGATGCGCGTCACAGGCATTTAAATGGTTTTATCTCTATGCCTCATGATCTTTGTACCAACTCAAGCCTCAGATCAACTTTTTGTGAGAGATAAGCTAACATGTCCTTTGTAATCAGTTACTCATGTCTCTGACAGATGACTTTGTTTATTCTAAAAGGAGCCACTCATGCTAGTACGACTCTTGTATGTCAGCCAACCAGTGGGCCCCATCACAACGACAATCACCACCTTGATTTTGGAGAAATCTGATTCTCACAACAAGAAAGCAAATATCACAGGTGTTTTATGCCAAGGCTCCGGCTTATGGTTGCAAGTCTTGGAAGGCGAGAGATCCAAAGTGAACTTGCTTTACGCTCGAATCATGGCTGATCGAAATCACCAAAATATTCAACTGCTGTCAATGGAAGAAATAACGCAAAGAAGGTTTGGTCAATGGTCTATGGCACTTGTCTATTTGTCAAAAGATGATCCCATGGTTCAGATGTCACATCCAGAATTTGACCCTTATACAGCTTCCGCCAAGGATGCGTTTCTCATCTTAGATGAGTTAATCAAAACAGGCACGCCAATCGTCAACGCGTCATGATTATTTATTGAAAAGAACGTATAAGATATTGTATTGACAAAGGTTCATCCCTGCACAAAGCCTCTTAACCAAACCCAATGAATCAAATAAAGGAGTTGATCATGAAGTTATCGCATGTTTTCTTAAGCCTGTTGTTGACCAGTGGGTTGAATTTAGCCTACGCAACAACCCTAGCTGCCACCAACACCGCCGCCCCCCAAGCCACTGCCGCAGACTACAAGCCTGTTCAAGGTCAAGCCGGTAAAGATGTCATCTGGATCCCTACCCCAGAAGGCCTGATCGATAAAATGCTCTCAACAGCCAAGGTCAGCAGTCAAGACAAAGTCTTTGACTTGGGTGCAGGCGACGGCATCATTGCAATCACGGCTGCGCGCAAATATGGGGCGCAATCGGTAGGCATTGAATTCAACCCCGACATGGCTCAATTTGCTCGGCGCAAAGTAGCCGAAGCTGGCGTGGCCGACAAAGTAAAAATCATCACGGGCGACATCTTTCAAGAAGACTTCAGTTCTGCAACCGTGGTCACCCTTTACCTCATGCCGCAGCTCAACCTCAAGCTTCGCCCCATCTTGCTCAAGATGAAGCCTGGTACCCGAGTGGTCTCGCACGCATTCAACATGGGCGACTGGGAGCCCGACGAGAGAATTGCAGACCAACACGCGCGGGCCTATTTTTGGGTCGTGCCAGCGCAAATTGAAGGCGCCTGGGTGGTGTCTGGGTTAGACGGCGGCCCCATGCGCTTGAACTTGAGTCAATCCTATCAACAGATTGGCGGTACCCTGAGCCGTGGTGGTCAAAGCTTTGCGTTACTGGGTGCGAGACTGAGCGGAGATGAACTCAAGTTTCAATTCGTTACACCAGACAAAAAAGTCAACACCTTCTCTGGCCGTTGGGATGGTCAGCGCCTAACTGGCACTGTCGACTCAGATTACAGGCAAACACTCGTCGAAATTACCCGACCTTAAAGTGAATTAAAACTGCACCTTTTTGTTGAATGATTCAGATGAAAACAGATAGCGTCGCCCCCGCCAAGATGCTCCGTCTGCTGCATCCTCTTTCAGCCGTAGCGCTGATTGTGGGCATTGTGATTGGTGCTGGCATTTTCAAAACCCCCTCACTGGTTGCCAGCATCAGCGGAGATGCAGGCTGGGCGCTGGTTTTGTGGCTCGCAGGGGCCTTGATCTCTATCGTGGGCGCGCTTTGTTATGCAGAACTTTGCACGGCTTACCCCAATGCGGGGGGTGACTACCACTTCCTTCACAGAGCATTTGGGCGCAATATTTCTTTCATCTACGGCTGGTCTCGCGCCACGATCATCAACACAGGCTCCATCGCATTGCTGGCCTTTGTTTTTGGTGATTACATGAGCACCCTGATTCACTTAGGCAGCTATTCCAGTGCCATCTGGGCTCTGCTGATTGTGGCTTTCTTGACAGCTGTCAACCTTGCCGGAATTCACGCATCATCGTCCATGCAAACATGGTTGACGCTGACCGAGATTTTCGGCTTGTTGGCCGTTGTTGCGGCAGGGTTTTGGGTCGATGCCCCCGCGTCAGGCGCCATCCAATGGTTTGCACAAGCACCTGCCCCAACGCAGTGGGGGCTGTGCTTGGTCTTTGTCTTGCTGACTTTTGGCGGATGGAATGAATCTGCCTACATATCCGCAGAGTTAAAAGGTGGACCTCGCACCATGGTCTGGGTCATCCTGGCCAGTATGCTTACCTTGACAGTCATCTACCTGTTGGTCAACACTGCCTTGCTGTTTGGCTTAGGCTTGAGCACCTTGAGTCAAAGCAAAACCGCTGCAGGCGAATTGCTTGGCCTAGCCTTCGGTCCTTTGGCGCAAAAAGCTTTGGGTTTGTTTGTGGCGATTGCCGCCTTGACCAGTATCAACGCCACCATTTTTGTAGGCGCGCGCACCAACTTTGCGGTTGGTAACGACTGGAAAGCTCTGAGTAAACTGGGTCAATGGCAACTGGACATTGGTAGTCCAAAACAAGCCCTGCTTCTGCAAGCTCTGATCAGTATTGGTTTGATTGGATTGGGCACCCAAGAAGCCGATGGCTTTTCTGCCATGGTAGAGTTCACCGCTCCCGTCTTCTGGGGATTCTTATTTCTAGTCGGCCTCTCTTTGCTAAGACTGAGGCAAACAGATCCGAACACCACCCGCCCCTTCAAGGTGCCTCTCTACCCCGTGCTTCCCCTGATTTTTTGCGCAGTCTGTGCATGGCTGACTTATTCAAGCGTCACTTACGCCATCTCGCAAAAAGCCATCCATGTCTCCATGTGGCTCATTGCAAGCGGGGTTTTGGCCTTGCTGGTTTTGCGCGCGAGAGAAAAAAGTCTTGATCAGTTGCCTAAACAAATTTGAGCCATCAACGAACAGGGCCTTTGCCGCCACCAGGTTTACTAGCAAGCGACCCCTGACCTGCACCCATTCCTGAACCTGGGCCAACACCCATTCCAGAGTTCGCCCTTGGACCAGCTCCAACCGTTGCGGTAAGTTAGGCAATGTGAAGTCTTTTCTGACGCTCGAACTTTCATCTTGTCAATCTGAATTTTCGAATGTAGCCAATATGCTTCCCAAAGCAAAACTTTCTCCATTCGGAATCAATATTCTGATGATGTATCTGTCTGTTGGCGCCTCAATATCGATTGTTGCTTTCACCATCACAACTGTGACCAATGCTTCGCCTTTTTTAACTTGGATATTTTCTGCAACAAGCCATTTTTCTAGCAAGGCCTGAGCATTGTCTTGCGCGCCATCCCATGCAGCAGCGTCAAGCTTGATCTCAATCACTGCGACTCCAATAGTGCAATTTTCTTGACCATTAATTCTTGGGCAGCAAGAACAATATTAGAAACCTGCGGTATGACAAACTGCTCCAAAGGCCGACTGAATGGAATGGGCACATTCGGCACGGCAAGTCGTTTAATGGGTGCTTTCAATGAAATGGAGTCAAGGTTTTCAGCCACGACAGCCGATATCTCTCCACTTAATCCAAAGCCTAAATAGTCTTCGTCCACAATCAATAAGCGACCTGTTTTGCGAACTGATTTCAAAACACTCTCTGTGTCCATCGGCACCAAGGTGCGCAAATCAATCACTTCAGCATGAATGCTCTGCTCTTCTAAAACCTTAGCGGCCAGTATTGCTTTTTGCACCATCTGGCTGATGGTCACAATGGTCAAGTCTGAGCCTTCTTTCACGATGTTGGCTTTACCAAATGGCACAACATACAAGTCCTCAGGAACTGCATTGCTACTGCCCTCAAAGAACGCCATCCAAGGCAAACCCATGATGCCCTTGTGGTACATGAAGATCACTGGGTTGTTGTCTCGAATAGCCTGAACCATCAATCCCTTAGCATCGTAGGCATTGGAGGGCACCACTACTTTAATACCCGGCATGTGCGCAAAGATGGCATACAAACATTGTGAGTGCTGTGCGGCATCACCGTAGCCTCCACCTATGGCTGTGGTAATCACAACCGGCAAGCTCACATGCCCGCCAGACATGTAGGTGTTCTTAGCTAAATGGTTGTAGATCTGGCCCATACAAACACCAAAAAAATCTACGAACATCAACTCCACAATAGGACGCAGACCTGCAGCAGCCGCACCTGTGGCTGCGCCAATGAAGGCAGTTTCAGAAATGGGCGTGTCTATGATGCGGTCTTTGCCAAACTTCTCTAGCAACCCGCCAGTGGCTCCAAAGATGCCACCGTAAGATCCGACGTCTTCCCCCATCACGAAGACATTTGAATCGCGCGTCATTTCTTGCGAGATGCCTTCAGATATGGCTTGCGCCATGGTCAAGATGCGATTCGTTTTCATACCAAAGCCCTGCCGTTTAAGTGACCGTTGACAAAAACATCGTGTAATGCATCGTTAGCATTGGGATATTCGCTGTTGCGTGCAAATTCAAATGCACTGTCAACTTGCGCATGCATCGCCTGAAAAATTTTTGACTCTTGATCGGCAGTTAAGAAGCCTTTTTCTTTAAGCATTTTTGACAGCTTAGGAATAGGGTCTCTCTTTCTTAAATTGGCGACTTCATCTTTGGGACGATAAGTTTCCGGATCTCCTTGAAAGTGTCCAAAGTACCGATCCGTTTTGATTTCAATTAAGCTAGGACCTTCTCCCCGTCTAGCTCTGGCAATAGCGGGGGCTACAGCCTCATAAATTTCCAGGGCATCGTTTTCAGGTATCCGAATGCCAGGAATGCCATAGCCTGCTGCCCTGTCCGCAATCCATACAACGGACGTAGCCTTTGTTTTAGGAACAGAGATAGCCCATTGATTGTCTTCACAGACAAATATGACTGGCAGTTTCCAAACGGCTGCTAGGTTGAGCGACTCATGAAATGAACCCTGATTGGCTGCGCCTTCGCCAAAGAATGCAATAGACACCCAGTTTTTACCTAGCTTTTTAGCAGCTAAGGCAGCGCCACATGCAATGGGCATGCTGGCACCAATGATGCCGCTGCAACTGAACTTGTGTGCGTTGTCAAACAAGTGCATGTGACCGCCCTTGCCTTTTCCTAAGCCTGTCACTTTGCCAAACATTTCGGCAGTCATCGGATTGAGTGGTACGCCTTTGGCTATTGCGAAGTGATGCGGGCGATGGGTGCCGACTACTGTGTCATCGTCGGTCAAGTGGGCACAAACACCAACGGCAACGGGCTCTTGTCCTGCAGCCAAATGCATCTCACCTGGGACTGGGCCGGCACCTATGTCAAATGCAAGACCCTTTTGAATAGCGGGAGGAAGTTTGCCTTCCATGTAAACCGCTGCCATGGTCTCTTCGTAATAACGAATCTGAACCATCTTCTCATACATCCAGAGTAGCTTCTCTTTTCCGACTTGCATGGTGAACCCTTTGGGTCAATGTGAACCCCAAGTCGCGAAGAGATCAGTATTCGTAATCAACATCAGGGGTGAGTGCATCCTATGCCTCGCATCTCTGCTCATATTGATTTATGTCAACTTGGATTTGATTGAAGGTCATCTAATGAAACTGCTTAACCACTTAAATAAGACGCTTCAGATGATTGCGAGAACACCACCATGAAAACGAACTATCAACTTGGCCTGTTTGCACTCATCAAGCGGTCAAGGCCCATGAATCTCATCACAGGTCCGATCATTTACAGCATGCTTTTGCCAATTTCACTTTTAGATTTATGCGTTTCTTTTTACCAATGGTCATGCTTTCCAATCTATGGAATCCCAAAGATCACAAGAAGCAAGTACATCATCTTTGATCGTCAAGAACTCAAGTACCTTGACTGGATATCAAAGTTTCATTGCACTTATTGCGCCTATGGCGTAGGCGTTGTGAGTTTTGCCAAGGAAGTGATTTCAGCGACTGAGACCTATTTTTGCCCCATAAAACATCAGAAAAGAAAAATCAATGAGAACCATCACTCTTGGCAAAGAATTGGATTTGAGCAAGAAGCAGATTTTGATTTCGATACCAAGCTGAACAAGATCAGAATTGAAATGACAAAGATTGGCAAAGACCAGTGAAACATTTTTTAGCAAGGTTCAATTATTTTTTTCTATCAGTTATTTTTTCATGTTCACTGATCGCAAGCCCTAAGTGCAATGCCAGTGACAGTTTTAGCAGTGAAATGAGCCACGTGATCAGTGGTGCTGCACTTGCAAGCTACATCACGCACAGGTACTCCGATTCAGAATATCGCTCTTGGATTGGTTTTGGAGTGAGCACAGCCATCGTCATTGCTGAGCAAAACTATGAGATTTCAAAAGTAGGCAAAAGACCTAGTCAGCAGATGGACATGGCAGCCCATGCCATAGGCTCAGCATTAGGTGCCTGGTACACAGACAAGTACCTTTTGGTACCCTTGGTAAAAAGAAATTACATTGGATTAACTGTTTACATACCGATCAATTAATTAAGGGCTCTACCCTCGCCCATTTCCTCATGAGTCTCACCATCACGTATGTGATAAATTCGCTTAAAGGTTGGAATTATTTTTTCGTCATGCGTCACCACAATGATGGCGGTGTTGGCTTGCTTGGCCATGGCATTTAAGATGCGCATGACACCAAGCGCTCTTTCACTGTCTAATGGCGCGGTGGGTTCGTCCGCCAAAATGACTGGCGGACGATTGGCCAATGCCCTAGCAATAGACACGCGT
>CANHXV010000055.1 GCA_947464665.1 Comamonadaceae bacterium | reverse complement strand
TTTTGGAATACAGAGGGATTCAACATCGCTGATTAGGACTCCCCCTTGCCAAGTAAAGTTTGCGCCAATCCATCAGAAGTTACCCACGATGAAATCTTTGAAGCGCGTGAAGGCATTGTTCATAGAGCCTTTTTTCTGCGAAACTTTGAAGCCTCTTAAGCGTGCCAAACGGGCTTCTTCCATCAAGCCCATGACAGTTGCCACTCGCGGTTGACTGACCATGTCAGACAAGGCGCCGTTGTATTTGGGAACCCCTCGGCGCACAGGCTTTAAGAAGATGTCTTCGCCCAATTCCACCATGCCAGGCATGACGGCGCTGCCGCCTGTGAGCACAATGCCCGAAGACAAAACCTCTTCATACCCCGATTCGCGAATGACCTGCTGAACCAGCGAGAAAATTTCTTCCACACGCGGCTCAATCACTCCGGCCAAAGCTTGCTTGGACAACATGCGGGGTGCGCGATCTCCCAAGCCAGGCACTTCGACTTGCGCCTCAGGGTCGGCCAACAACTGTTTGGCGCAGCCACTCTCCACCTTGATGTCTTCGGCATCTTTGGTAGGGGTACGCAGTGCCATGGCAATGTCGCTGGTGATCAAATCGCCTGCAATGGGAATAACCGCCGTATGACGAATTGCGCCATTGGTAAAAATAGCCACATCCGTGGTGCCTGCGCCAATGTCCACGCAGGCAACTCCCAGTTCACGCTCGTCTTCGGTGAGCACTGCCAAACTTGAAGACAAAGGATTGAGCAACAACTGGTCAACTTCTAAGCCGCAACGTCGCACACACTTGATGATGTTCTCGGCAGCGCTTTGCGCACCCGTCACGATATGCACCTTGGCTTCTAGGCGCATACCGCTCATGCCGATGGGCTCTTTCACATCTTGGCCATCGATCACAAATTCTTGCGGTGCCACCAGCAACAAGCGCTGGTCTGTTGAAATATTGATTGCGCGAGCCGTCTCAACCACGCGGGCGACATCAGCTGGCGTGACTTCCTTGTCTTTCACTGCCACCATGCCGCTTGAGTTCAGTCCCCGAATATGGCTGCCAGTAATACCCGTGTTGACTCGCGTGATTTTGCAGTCCGCCATCAATTCAGCTTCTTTCAAAGCTTGCTGAATGCTCTGCACCGTGGCGTCGATGTTGACCACCACGCCTCGTTTCAATCCATTGCCAGGCGCAACGCCCATACCGGCCAGCTTCAATTCGCCACCTGGCATGACCTCGGCAACGACGACCATGACCTTGGAAGTTCCAATGTCGAGACCGACCACCAAATCTTTGTATTCTTTTGCCATATGTCCAACCGTTCTGATCTAAATCTTCAATCTGCCAATTAAGGTTTCTTCACGCCGTCTGCTGCCAAAGTCGTCACACCTCTTAACCTCAGCGCATAAGCATTCTCATAACGCAAGTCCGCCGATAACAAGGAGCTTGTCGTGCGGCCATAGCGAGAAGTCACTTGCGTCAATGTTTTGAAAAACAATTGAAGCCTCTCGCCAACTTCCTGCTGTGACCCATGACCCAACTCCAAAGTTGCACCTGATTCCAACTGCGCAGACCAGCTGCCTCGTTGGCTCAGTTCTAACTTGTCCAAACCCATCCCCATCTTTTCCATCTGTGGCTTGAGAAATTTGAACATCTCCAAAACACTTTTGGCTTGCGACTCCGGCCCCTTCAGTGTAGGCAATGTGTCGCTTTCCACATCATCTGCATTCACTTCAAAAATGGTGCCATCTAGGCTCAAAAATTTGCCATCACCTTCACCACCCCATTGCGCCGCTGGTTGAAATTCTTCCAGGGTCACGGACAATCGATTCGGAAATTCTCGCCTGACCAGTGCTGATCGAATCCAAGGAATTTGCTCAAAGGCCTGGCGTGCTTGCAACAAATTCAAGGTGAAAAAGTTACCTGTGAGTTGAGGCACCACATTGGCACGCAAGGTGACAGGATTGCTGTGAGTCACATTGCCGCGCACCGTGATGCTTTGAATTGAAAACACAGGATGCCGCAACAACCAAGCAACGCTGCTGCTAACAAACAGGGTCATGGCCAGTAAAAACAATCCGATGGTGGTCCATTGCATGAGTTTCACATCCATGGGTATAAGGACTGCCTTTTTCATACGCCACCTTTCGCGAAGCTTGAGTGCTCCAAGCTGGCAGAGGCCAGCAGGTGAATGCACAATGCTTCGTAGCTCATGCCTGCTGATTTGGCCGACATGGGCACCAAGGAGTGGCTGGTCATACCCGGCGAAGTGTTGATTTCCAAAAGATAGGGCTGCCGCGTCAGTGCATCGATCATCACATCAACACGGCCCCAACCCTTGCAACCCAGTACCTGATAAGCCTTGACCGCATGGGCTTGGATGGCTTTTTCTTCAGCTTCTGGTAGGCCCGAGGGCACCAAGTACTGAGTATCGTCAGTGAAATATTTATGTTGATAGTCGTAGTTGCCTGCAGGCGCAATGATGCGAATGACTGGCAATGCTTTTGCCGCATCACCTTCACCCAAAATAGGACATGTGACTTCATCGCCTGAAATGAATTGCTCGCACAAAATATCGGCATCGCATTGGGCTGCCTCTTCAAGCGCATGAAGCAGCTGGCTGGCTTGCGTTACTTTGGTGACACCAATGGAAGAACCCTCCCGTGCGGGCTTCACAATCAGCGGCAGCCCCAAGCTTTGAAGTACACGCGCTTGGGCATCAGGGCCCATGTCATTTTGCTTGAGCAACACATAGCCTGGGGTGGGTACATTTTCTGACAACCAAACTCGCTTGGTCATGGTTTTATCGATGGCAATGCTCGAAGCCATCACACCCGATCCTGTGTAGGGGATGCCTAACAATTCAAGCGCACCTTGCACAGTGCCATCTTCGCCGAATCGGCCGTGAAGTGCAATGAAGCAACGTTGAAAACCTTCTTGTTGAAGATCGGACAAATGGCGCTCAGCGGGATCGAAAGCATGTGCGTCAACACCTTGCGATTTGAGTGCCGTCAGCACTCCTTGGCCTGACATGAAAGAAATTTCTCGCTCAGCCGATTGACCACCCATCAGGACGGCCACTTTGCCAAAATGATGAGAAGCAGTGCTCATGCAGCACCTCCCATTTTTTGAACTTGAGCAGGCACGGCGCCAATAGAGCCGGCGCCCATGCAAATGACGATGTCACCATCTTTGGCATTCTCAAAAATAGCCTGCGCCATGCCCTCAATTTTATCGACAAATACAGGTTCAATTTTTCCGGCAACACGAAGTGCACGCGATAAAGTTCGACCATCTGCAGCAACGATGGGTGCCTCACCCGCCGCATAAACCTCCGACAATAAAACAGCATCTGCACCTTGACCAATGACACTGACAAAATCTTCAAAACAATCTCGGGTTCGACTGTAACGATGGGGCTGAAATGCCAACACCAAACGGCGACCCGGGAATGCGCCACGCGCAGCAGCCAAGGTGGCAGCCATCTCAACAGGATGGTGGCCATAGTCATCAATCAAGGTAAAGCGACCCGTTTGCTTTAAGAGCTTCACCTCACCGTATCGCTGGAAGCGCCGGCCCACCCCCTTGAAATTGACCAAGGCACGTTGCACAGCTGCATCTTCAATACCCAGCTCTACCGCCACAGAAACTGCGGCCAAAGCATTCAATACATTGTGCAGACCTGGCAAGTTCAGAACAATCGGCAGATCTGGCAAGACCACGCCGTTGCGACGCTGGACAGTGAAGTGCATTTTCCCGTTATCTGCTCTCACATCAAGGGCTTTAATTTGTGCGCCTTCTGCAAGTCCGTAGGTGGTCACAGGGCGAGCCAGTTGATCGACAATGCTTTGAACACCAGGGTCGTCGGAACACACAATGGCGGTGCCGTAAAACGGCATGCGGTGTAGAAATTCCACAAAAGCCGACTTCAGTTTTTCAAAATCATGGCCATAGGTTTCCATGTGATCGGCATCTATGTTGGTCACCACCGACATCACAGGCAACAAATTCAAGAAAGAGGCATCCGATTCATCGGCTTCCACCACGATGTAATCACCTGTTCCCAACTTGGCATTCGTACCTGCACTGTTCAATCGACCGCCAATGACAAAGGTCGGATCTAGACCCGCTTCGGCCAAGACGCTGGCCACCAAACTGGTGGTGGTGGTTTTGCCATGGGTGCCCGCAATGGCAATACCTTGTTTCATGCGCATCAATTCCGCCAGCATGACAGCGCGTGGCACCACAGGAATATGGCGCGACCTGGCGACCAATACCTCAGGGTTGTCGGCCTTCACGGCGGTTGAAGTGACAACAGCATCAGCACCCTTGACGTTGTCCGCACTGTGTCCCACATGGGTTTGAATGCCCAAAGCTGCCAAACGCTTGAGCGTGCTGCTGTCTGACAAGTCGGAGCCTGAGATGGTGTAGCCCAAATTGAACAGCACTTCGGCAATACCGCTCATGCCGGCACCACCGACACCAATGAAGTGAATGTGACGAATGGCGTGTTTCATGCGGCCAATACCTCGCAAGCAGCCACCACTTCGCGGGTTGCTTCGGTCTTTTTGAGGGCCCATGCTTTTTCTGCACAGACCAACAATTCTTCTCGAGTGATGTTGCCAAGGCGTTCTGCCAAAGCCTCAGCGCTCAGTTGCGCTTGCGGCATGAGCCATCCACCGCCCTGAGCCACCAAGAAATTGGCGTTGGTGGTTTGATGATCGTCCACAGCAAAAGGAAATGGCACGTAAATGGCCGCCGCGCCAATGGCCGCAATTTCGGTCACGGTACTGGCACCCGATCTGCAGATGATCAGGTCGGCCTCTGCAAAGGCATGCGCCGTATCTTGAATGAAGGGCGTGAGCTCGGCCTGCACGCCTGCTTTGGCATAATTTGATTTGAGCGCATCAATTTGTTTGACGCCACTTTGATGGACCACCACAGGCCGCTTGTGCTCTGGCAGCAAAGCCAATGCTTTGGGCACCAAGTCATTCAAAGCTTGTGCTCCCAAACTGCCGCCCACCACCCACAACTTCAGGGGCCCGCTGCGACCCGCAAAACGCTGTGCAGGTGCAGGCTTGTTCAAAAAATCTTGGCGCAAAGGATTGCCCACCCAAATGGCATTTTTCAAAACATCCGGAAACGCGCTGTAAATGCGGTCTGCCACGCCTGCTAAAACTTTGTTGGCCAAACCAGCCACAGAGTTTTGTTCGTGCAGCACCAACGGTTTGCCCAATAAAACAGACATCATCCCACCTGGAAAAGTGATGTAACCACCCAAGCCCACCACCACATCAGGCTTGACGCGCCGAAGCACCTGGATGCTTTGCCAAAAAGCTTTGAGCAATTTCAAAGGCAACAAGACCAAGCTGGTCAAGCCCTTGCCACGAACACCACCAAACTCCACGGGCTCAAAGGGGAAGCCTCGTTCGGGCACCCACTGACTTTCCATGTTGCCTGGTACACCCAGCCAATGCACACGCCATCCCGCGTCTCGCAAAGATTCAGCCACAGCCAACCCGGGGAAGATGTGACCTCCCGTGCCGCCTGCCATGATCAATGCGCAGTGACTCATGTTCGACCACCTCGCATCATTTGCTTGTTCTCAGCATCAATTCGAAGCACGATGGCAATGGCGATTAGATTCATCAAAATTGCCGACCCGCCATAGCTCATCAGTGGCAAGGTCAAACCTTTGGTGGGCAATGCACCCAAGTTAACGCCCATGTTGATGAAAGACTGGAACCCAATCCAAATACCAACACCCTGCGCCACCAGACCTGCAAAGGTGCGATCAAGGGCCAAGGCTTGGCGTCCAATCACCATGATTCGGCGACTGAGCCACAAGAACAAGCCGATCACGGCAACCACACCAACCAAGCCAAACTCTTCGCCAATGACAGCCAGTAAGAAATCAGTGTGCGCCTCAGGTAACCAATGCAGCTTTTCAACACTGCCGCCCAAACCCACACCGAAAATTTCGCCACGACCAATGGCAATCAGCGAGTGAGACAACTGATAGCCTTTGCCTAAAGTATGCGTTGGGTCCCAAGGATCGAGGTACGCAAAAATACGCTCACGACGCCAAGGGGATGCGGCAATCATCATGGCAAAGGCAAATACCAAGATGGCCAAAATCAAGAAGAACATGCGGGCATTCACACCCCCTAAAAATAAAATACCCATCGCAATGATGGCAATGACCAAGAAAGCACCCATGTCAGGCTCGGCCAGCAAAAAGATGCCTGCCAAGGCCACTGCAGCGCCCATCGGCAGGACAGCGCGGAAGAAGCGTTCTTTCACTTCCATCTTGCGCACCATGTAGTCCGATGCGTAAATGATGACGGCCAACTTGGCAAACTCTGAAGGTTGAAAATTCATCACACCCAATGAAATCCACCGGCGTGCACCATTCACACCTTTGCCAATGAAAGGAATGAGTACAGCGGCCAAAAGGACCAAAGCAAATATGAACAAGGGCCTGGCATTTTTCTCCCAAGTTTCCAAGGGGACCTGGAAAGCCAACAGCGCAACACCAAATCCAATTGAAATAGAAATGATGTGCCGAACCAAGAAATGCGTTTGCGAATATTTTGCAAATTTGGGGTTATCCGGCATGGCAATGCTGGCCGAATACACCATGACCATGCCCCACATCAACAGCGCCACCACCACCCACACCAAGGTCTGATCGATGTTTTGAATCTTGCCTTGGGCTGAACCGTTTCTGGCATAGTCATAGCTGCCTAAGTTCACAGGCAATACGCCTTCTGCGGCCGCTTGAAGACGGCCAGAACCACCCGAGCGACTGACAAGGCCATTTCCCCAAGCCAACATGCGAGACCACATCTCGGTCATAGCACTGCCTCCATGGGTTGTCCAGCCGCTTCAGCAATGTCAGCCACCGCTTGGCAGAAAACTTGTGCCCGATGCGGGTAGTCGCGGAACATGTCAAAACTGGCACATGCAGGCGACAACAAAACTGCGTCACCGGCTTGTGCAATCTCTTTGGCCGCATGGACCGCTTCAGGCAAAGTGCTGGCATCAATCAAAGGAACACCACACGCTTTGACTTCTTCGCGAATCAACGGTGCATCTCGACCGATCAACACCACGGCACGCGCATATCTGGCGACGGGTTCAGCCAAAGGCGAGAAGTCTTGCCCCTTGCCATCGCCGCCCAAAATTACAACCACGCGTCGCTCGGCACCTAAGCCCAACAAAGCAGCCACCGTAGCGCCCACGTTGGTACCTTTGCTGTCATCAAAGTATTCAACTTCATTCACAATGGCCACAGGCGACACACGATGCGGTTCACCTTGGTATTCACGCAAACCAAACAACATCGACGCCAAGCTAGCACCCGTGCTGGTAGCCAAGGCCAAAGCAGCCAAGGCATTCACAGCATTGTGACGACCGCGAATGCGCAGCGCATCTGCAGGCATCAGTCGTTGTATGTGAATCTCCTCAACTTCGCCTTTGCGCAAACGACGCGTCTCATCTGATTCAAGGGCTCGCACCAACCAAGTCATGCCGTTGACAGTTTCTAAACCAAAGTCGCCAGGGCGCTGAGGCATTTCAGCACCATAAGTGACATGTTCACGAACAAGCGGTTTTTGCAATTTCGCGCGAACAGGCTCTGGCAACATGGCCATCACACGCGCATCATCGCGGTTCAAAACCATCAGGGTATTGGCGCCAAATATTTTTTCTTTGGCGGCGGCGTAAGCTGCCATGTTGCCGTGCCAGTCCAGATGGTCTTGTGTGATATTCAAAACCGTGGCGGCACTGGGCTCAAAAGTGCCCGCATTGTCGAGTTGGAAACTTGACAACTCCAAGACCCAAACTTCTGGCAACGCTGTCGCCATCGACAAGCGCAAGGTGTCTAACAAAGTGGGGCCAATGTTGCCTGCCACCTTCACAGTTTTGCCTGCCCGCTCCATCAATTGACCGGTAAGCGCCGTCACTGTTGTTTTACCGTTGGTTCCAGTGATGGCCAGTACCTGAGGCGCATAGTCTCGTGTGGCCTTTAAATTTTCTAAAGCTTGAACAAATAAACTTAACTCTCCGCCCACCCAGAGACCCAAAGCTTGCGCTGCTTCTATCACTGGCGCCGTTTCGGCGGGTGCAAGTCCTGGGCTGGCAAAGACAGCACGCACTGAAGTGCCTTCAATTAAATTGGCACCCAAGGGGCCTGACTTGAAATGAACGTCTGGTAACTCACTGTTTAAAACCACCAAATTGGCAGGCGCTTCGCGCGTATCGGTCACAGTGACTTCGGCACCCATTTCTGCACACCAGCGCGCCATGGCCAAACCAGAGCTACCCAGTCCCAGTATCAAAATGTGTTGGCCTTGAAGGTATTTCATCTTTATCTCAGCTTCAAAGTCGACAGGCCCACCAAGCACAGCAGCATGGTGATGATCCAAAAACGTACAACCACTTGAGTTTCTTTCCAGCCACTCTTTTCAAAGTGATGGTGCAAAGGTGCCATCTTTAAAATTCGACGACCTTCGCCGTATTTCTTTTTGGTGTATTTGAAATAAGACACTTGCGCCATCACAGACAGGGCTTCCACCACAAAAATACCGCCCATGATGGCCAGCACAATTTCTTGCCGAACGATGACAGCAATGGTTCCCAGTGCACCGCCTAAAGCCAGCGCGCCCACATCGCCCATGAACACTTGCGCAGGATGTGTGTTGAACCACAAGAAAGCCAAACCCGCACCAGCCATGGCAGCGCAGAAGATCAGCAGTTCACCAGTCCCTGGAATGTAGGGCAGGAACAAATATTTGGCGTACACCGAACTGCCAGTGACATAGGCAAACACGCCCAAAGCAGAGCCCACCATCACCACTGGCATGATGGCCAAGCCATCGAGTCCATCGGTCAAGTTGACCGCGTTGCTAGATCCCACAATGACCAAGTAAGTCAAGACAACAAATCCAAACACGCCCAAGGGGTAACTCACTTCTTTGAAGAACGGCACCATCAAACCTGCTGTGGGTGGCAAGTCCACGTCAAAGCCAGAAATGACCCAATTCATGAACAAGTCAAGTACCCGCAAGTTAGAGCTTTCAGAAATACTGAAAACCAAATAAAACGCTGCCAGCAAACCAATCACGGATTGCCAAAAATATTTTTCACGAGAGCGCATGCCTTCAGGATCTTTGTTCACCACCTTGCGCCAGTCATCGACCCAGCCGATGGCGCCAAAACCCAAGGTCACAATGAGCACAATCCAGACAAAGCGATTCGACAAGTCAAACCACAACAAGGTGCTGATGGCAATTGACAACAAAATCAGCACACCACCCATGGTGGGCGTACCGCTTTTGGCCATGTGCGTTTCCATGCCATAACCCCGAATAGGTTGGCCAATTTTGAGAGCGGCCAAATGACGAATGACTGCAGGACCTGCGATCAGACCAATGAGCAATGAAGTCAAGGCGGCCATCACGGCACGGAAAGTAATGTATTGAAAAACACGCAAGAAACCCCAATCGGGGGATAAGCTTTGCAACCATTGCGCCAAGTTAAGCAGCATGGGCTGACTCTCTTTCTGAGGTCTGAGCACGCTCAAGCTTGTTGCGCAAGGCATCCACGACGCGCTCCATTTTCATAAAACGAGATCCTTTGACCAGCACGCTGTTGTAGGTCGCAATCTGTGCAAGCACAGCTTGTTGCAAGTTGTCCATGTCTGCAAAGTGATTCGCGCCTTCAAACGCTTCAGTGCTGTGAACGCACAAGTCGCCCAAAGTGAACAAGCTTTGAATACCGGAAGCTTTGGCAAAGGCGCCGACCTCTTGGTGAAATTCAGGACCTTGTTGACCCACTTCACCCATGTCACCCAAAATTAACAAACGCGGTGCCGGCAACTCAGCCAGCACCTCAATGGCTGCACGAACAGAATCGGGGTTGGCGTTGTAGGTGTCGTCGACCAAAGTGAATGCATGCCCCTCAATGTGCCACTGCGAAGATTTGGATCGCCCTTTGACAGGCTCAAAATTCTCAAGCCCTTTCACAATGGCTTCGAGACTCATGCCTGCAGACAATGCACAGGCAGTTGCTGCCAACGCATTCAAAATGTTGTGCCGCCCTGCGATGTTCAAACGACAGGCTAAAGCAGCATCAGTTGTTGTCAATTGAAACAACCATGCGCCGTTGACCCATGCAATGTCGTGCGCCTGAACATCGCCCTGCTTGAAACCAAAAGTGAAAACCCGACGATCGCCTGCCAACTTCTTCCAAAGTTCTGTGTACGTGTCTTGCGCAGGAAAAACGGCCACACCTTGGGCAGGTAAATTTCGAATCACCTCCGCATTTTCGATGGCCACCGCTTCCACGGTCGCCATGAATTCTTGGTGCTCACGTTGCGCGTTGTTCACCAGACCAATGGTGGGCTGTGCATACCGAGCCAATATTTCTATTTCACCTGGATGATTCATGCCCAACTCGACCACCGCACGGCGATGATCAGGGCGCAAATTGAACAAAGTGAGTGGCACACCAATTTCATTGTTCAAGTTACCTTGAGTCGACAAAGATGGCTGTGACGCATCAGCCTTCAGCACTGAAGCAATCATTTGCGTGACGGTGGTTTTGCCATTGCTGCCAGTCACACCAATCAGCTGCACATCAAATTGACAGCGCCATTGCGCAGCCAACTCACCCAAAGCAACACGCGTGTTAGGGACGCAGAAGGCAGGCACTGAAACTTCTTTGAGGTATTCGAGGTGCTCACCCTTCAGCGGATCTTGCGCTTCAAAGAGAACGGCCACGGCGCCTTGCATTTGAGCTTGAGCCAAAAATGCCGTACCATCAAATTTTTCGCCCTTGAGTGCAATGAACAAATCACCGGCGACCACGCTGCGGCTGTCAGTGCGCACCGCTTTGATCAAGGTACGATTCAAAATTGTGGCATCCGAAGTGCCTGCAACGGCCACAGCTTGCGGCAACCAAGTTTGGAGCTGAGTCAGCGTCATGTTCATGACGGCACCCCCATTTGATTCACCCCATTTGCACGCTTGACCAATGCTTCATGCGCGTGCAATCGATCGTCGAAGGGGTGTTTCACGCCTGCAATTTCTTGAGTGTCTTCATGGCCTTTGCCTGCAATCAAAATCACATCATGCTGACCTGCTTGCATGATCGTTTGAAAAATGGCTTTGCCACGATCAAGCTCTTGATGTACTTTGTCAGGCGCTTGCAAACCCTGGCGCATGTCTTGCACTATCTGCTCAGGCAATTCACTGCGCGGATTGTCACTGGTCAAAACCAATTGGTGGGCCACTGACTCAGCTGCTGCAGCCATCAATGGGCGCTTGCCGGCATCTCGATCACCACCACAACCCATGACACACCAGAGTTGAGAGCCCAAAGCTTCTGCCAGTGGTTTCAGCGCCAACAAAGTTTGCGTGACGGCATCGGGTGTATGCGCATAGTCCAC
>CANHXV010000054.1 GCA_947464665.1 Comamonadaceae bacterium | reverse complement strand
TGGCTTCATGCAATTCCAGAAGAAGGTGTGGTTCCAGATTTGAGCAGAGTTGTTGTAAATGCCACCGCTGGATTTCTTGATGATTTCTTCCAAAGACATTGATTCGAATTCAGTGCCCTTTTGTAAATTGTTCAAATTCACAACGTAAGCATTGTGGTGCTTGCCATGGTGAAATTCCAGAGTTTCTTGGCTGTAGTTGGGTGCCAATGCGTCAATGGCATAGGGCAATGCTGGCAGGGTGTGTTCCATGTGTTCCTCGTTAAAGTGCAGTAAAAAACCAATCGGCTATTGTAGGTTGATCGGCTGTGCTTGTCTGTGAATCCCGCGCAATAGGCACAGCATGTCTGGGGTTGACATAGGGCCCTGCGGTCAAAGCGCTATTTGACTTGAAGATTCACTTGGCCATCTGCCAAGCTTGCCGTCACAGATTGGTTTAAGTGAAAGTCACTGGCATGGGTGAGTGCTCGGCCCGTGTCGTCTGTTAGCCAGGCATAGCCTCGCTCCAAAACCAAGTGCGGATCGAGCAGCCCCAATCGGGTGCTCATGTTCAAGTTGCGCTGGTGGTGCAACTGAAAGTTTTGCTGAAGCAGCCTTGGCAAATGTTCTGAATGTCTAGAAAGCATTTGCTTTTGAACTTGTACCTGAGATTTAAAGCCGTATTGAAGCGACTGGTGCATGCGCATCAATTGAGCGGTTTGATCTTTCAGACGGCTCGATGGCCGCCCAAGTCGGTTGGCAATCCAGTCCAGCCTTTGGCTCATGCGGTCTAAGCTGGTGGTCAGCGCATCTGCAAGGGCGTTTTGCAGAAGCTGGCAATCGGCCAAAAGCTGAGCACCTTCGGTCGCAACCAATTCGGCTGCAGCAGTTGGTGTAGGCGCTCGCAAGTCGGCTGCAAAGTCAGTCAAAGTGAAATCTGTTTCGTGGCCAACGCCTGAAATAATGGGAATGGGACAAGATGCAACTGCCCTGACCAAGGCTTCGTCATTGAAGGCCCACAAATCTTCCATAGAACCACCGCCGCGAACCACCAAGATGACATCGATCGACAAGGGCTGCGTGGAAAAATGAGGCGATGAGTTGGACAATGCGTGAGGCAACTGGCCCTGCCAACTGACCAGCTTTTTCAAGCTTTGAAGCAACTCTGCAGGTGCGTTGATACCTTGTACCGAAGCCGGCGCCACAATTACGGGAATATGGGGCACACGTCTTTGCAATGCGCTCACCACGTCATGCAAAGCTGCTGCCCCCAGAGAGGTAATCACACCAATGGCACGTGGTTGAGCGGGAATATCTCGTTTGCGCGCAGCATCAAACAGGCCCTCGGCTTCCAAGTTGGCTTTGAGTTTTAAAAACTGTGCAAACAGATCGCCTTGTCCCGCTCTTTGCATGGTTTCCACAACCAACTGCAAATCACCCCGGGCTTCGTACACACCCAGCTTGCCTCTCAGCTCCACCATTTCGCCATCTTTGGGCATGAAACCTAAAGCACTGGCGGCCCTTTTGAACATGGCACAGCGTATTTGCCCGCTCTCATCCTTGAGATTGAAATAACAATGACCGCTGGCCGCCCTAGAAAAGCCAGATATCTCCCCCTTGACCGCCACAGGATTGAACCTCGCATTCAAGGTGTCAGCAATTGCAAGGCAAAGTGCTCCAACTGACCAAACACGGGGCTCAGAATCTAATCGCGTCATGAAAAAACCTTATTTTTCGCGGTGTCCAGGGCCATATCAGTTGCAAAAGCTTGTCTTTTCTTGATCAAACAGTCCACAGCTTGCAATTTACTTGCATTGCGCCTCTGCAGTGCAGGCCTAACAGGCATGGTAGTGTGTAAGCCATTGATTTAATTAAAAAAATTACTGTCTAAAAAATGAGCGCCAGAATAAAATCCAGCATTCATGCGGTTTGCGAGCCTGCGACAGCCATGTTCTTCACAAAGTTATCCACAGAAATGTAGAACAATTCGATCGGCCATAATCAAAACTGAAACCAGAAGTAGAAAGATTGATTTTGTTAAGCATCATACAAGCAGCAGGATGGCCCATATGGCCTCTCATTGCATGCTCCATCTTTGCGCTTGCCATTATTTTGGAGCGCCTTTACGCCTTGCAAACCACCAAGGTCTTGCCTGAGCATGCTTTGCAACGCGCCATCGACAGTACCCAACAAGGGTTTCCAAGCGTCGCCAGCATACAAGAGATCGCTCAAATGGGTGCCATTGGACCTGTTTTTGCCAGCGGTTTACAAACACTGTCTTTGAACCCCCAAGCCAGCCATCAAGATGTTCGCGAAAGCATGGAAATGGAAGGTCGCATGGCAGCGCAAGGTTTAGAGCGCTACCTCACCGCTTTGGCCACATTGGCTTCTGCCTCACCCTTATTGGGTTTGTTGGGCACGGTCGTTGGCATGATTGAGATCTTTGGGTTACAAACGCCCGGCCAACAACAACCTGCCGAACTGGCGCATGGCATTTCAATAGCGCTCTACAACACGGCACTTGGCCTGATGGTTGCAATTCCATGCCTCATGGCATGGCGTTTCTTCAAGTCCAAAGTGGACCGTTTGGTATTGCAAATGGAATGGTCCTCTGAAAGGTTTGCCAGACATTTGGCAGCCATGCGTGACTAAAAACAAACTTCGAATGAGTTCATTTTGAAATTTAAAAAGAGCACGGCCATTGAACCCGACATCAATTTGATTCCCTTCATTGATGTGCTGCTGGTTGTTCTCATTTTCTTAATGCTCACCACCACTTGGTCGCGTTTCAATCAGATGAATGTGAGCTTGCCTTCCGCCGCGGCCCAAGGCTCGACCGAGGACACACCGTCTTGGGTGGTGGTTGTCAGTTCCCAAGGCACCTATGCCGTCAACGGCGCCAAAATTGAAGGACGTACTTTGCAAGACCTCAGCGCGGCCTTGGCTGGACTGCACAAAACGGATGCGGCACTCATCATCAAAGCCGACGCATCGGCCAGCCATCAATCTGTGGTCAATGTGCTGGAAGCTGCCCGAATGAATGGTGTTGTCAAAATAGCCTTTGCAACTCAAAATTCATCGCAAGCCAACAAGCCGTAACAAGCCATCATGCTCAAGTGGCTGCAACAACTTCCTAAGTATTGGCGCAAGCGCAATGCCATCACTTATTTACTGTGGCCCCTAGAAGTCACCTACAAAGTTGCATGGCGATTAAGGCAAGGGGCCATCCGCTTGGGTTGGATAGCGCAGTATCGGGTCAATGCCACTGTCATTGTGGTGGGCAATGTTGTGGTGGGTGGCGGTGGCAAAACACCGCTCACCATGGCCCTTGTGCAGCGTCTTGTGAAGCAAGGTCACCAGGTAGGCGTGGTATCTCGCGGATACGGCAGAGCACACACATCACTGCAAATTGTGAATTCGCAAAGCTTGGCCACTGATGTAGGCGATGAACCGCTGATGATTTTCCAAAAATGCAATGTGCCAGTGGTTGTAGGCGCGCAGCGCGTTGCGACTGCAAGGCAACTGCTCAATCAGTTCCCCTCTGTCAATGTTTTGGTGTGTGACGACGGACTGCAACACATTGCACTGCAACGTGACATCGAAATTTGCGTCATGGATGCAACAGGTTTGGGCAATGGTCATATGCTCCCAGCCGGGCCTTTGCGAGAACCCTGGCCCCGTCAAGTTGATTTGCTTTTACATACACATCAGAGAACATTGCCTGAAGGTTTTGAATCTCGTCGTGAACTTAGCTCATTTGCTTTGACATCTGAGGGCAAACAAGTCCCCACCGAAGTCTTGAAATTAAAACCTGTCGAAGTGGTATCGGGCATAGCCAAGCCAGACGCCTTTTTGGCCATGTTGGAACAAGGCCAATTTCAAATTCGCCATTCAACGGCCCTGCCCGATCACTATGATTTTCAGACATGGAAACCGTCTCATCCTGAATTGCCTCTTCTCTGCACTGAAAAAGACGCCGTTAAATTGTGGGCCAGGTTTCCTCAAGCGCTTGCAATGCCCTTGATGTTTGAACCAGAGTCATCATTTTGGGAAGCATTCGATCAACTCTTTCAAAGCCGTCACAGGTATCATTGAGGCATGGACACGAAATTACTTGAACTGCTGGTTTGCCCTGTCACCAAGGGCCCCCTAGATGTGCAGCGCGACCTGCAAGAGCTATGGTCGCGCAGTGCGCGGCTTGCTTACCCCATCCGCAATGGCATTCCCATCTTGCTAGAAAATGAAGCACGCACACTGAGCGACGACGAGTTAGAACAACTCAAACCGCGCACGCCCTTGGTCTAATCTTTCTTGAAGTGACACATGTCGCAAGCCTTCACAGTCATTGTCCCTGCTCGCCTAGCATCCACCCGACTGCCGCGTAAACCATTGGCAGACATCTATGGCTTGCCCATGGTGGTTCGCGTTGCCCAAAGGGCTGCACTTTCCAATGCTTTCCAAGTGGTGGTCGCTGCCGACAGCATTGAAATCGTTCAGGCCTGCCAAGCCCATGGGGTTCGCGCCATGCTCACCCAAATGGACCATCCTAGTGGCAGTGATCGGCTTGCTGAAGCCAGTGCGCTGTTGGGTTTGAGCTCAAATGATGTTGTGGTCAATGTTCAAGGCGATGAGCCCCTGATCAATCCAGAACTTATCAATCAGGTGGCCGAATTACTCGTTAAGCGCCCAAGCGCCAGCATGAGTACGGCAGCCCACGAAATTCACGAGCTTGCCGAGTTCACCAACCCCAATGTGGTCAAAGTAGTCATCGACCATCATCAATTGGCTCTTTATTTCAGCCGTGCACCCATCCCTTGGTGGCGAGATGGTTTTGCGAAAGGCATTCAAAGCTTGCCACAACCTGCCCCCCTTCGGCATGTTGGCATTTACGCGTACCGCGTGGGGTTTTTGCAAAGCTTCCCAACACTGCAAGCTGCACCCATCGAAACGGTTGAAGCCTTGGAGCAATTGCGGGCCTTGTGGCACGGGCACAAAATAGCGGTTCACATCACCCCTGATGTGCCTGGCCCAGGTGTTGATACCCCTGAAGATTTAGAAAGAGTCAGGGCCCTGTACAAACCCTGATATCAACGCCTTAGAGTCGTCAGGCAAACACATGCTTGGCGTGATATTCTCCAATCAAAGCCATTCTCGCCATGGCGAAAGATTCAATAACTATTCGGGACGTTCATGAGACTCATTCTTTTAGGTGCACCAGGTGCTGGTAAGGGAACTCAGGCCGCATTCATTTGCGGAAAATATGCCATTCCTCAAATCTCCACTGGCGATATGTTGCGCGCTGCAGTCAAAGCTGGTAGCCCTCTTGGCTTGCAAGCCAAGGCCGTGATGGAATCTGGTGGCCTGGTCAGCGACGACCTCATCATCAACCTTGTTAAAGAACGTATTGTCCAAGCCGATTGCGCCAATGGCTTTTTGTTCGACGGCTTTCCACGCACTCTTCCGCAAGCTGATGCCATGAAGGCAGCTGGCGTGAAATTGGACTATGTGCTTGAAATTGACGTACCCTTCGAGGCCATCATTGAACGCATGAGTGGACGTCGTTCACACCCTGCATCTGGCCGCACTTACCACGTCAAATTCAATCCACCCAAAACTGAAGGCAAAGACGACGTCACCGGTGAGCCCTTGGTCCAACGTGAAGACGACAAAGAAGAAACTGTGAAAAAGCGTTTGGATGTCTACAGCCAACAAACACGGCCGCTTGTGAAGTACTACTCAGATTGGGCGCAACGTGAACCACAAGCTGCGCCCCAATACCGCGTCATCAGCGGCATGGGTTCTGTCGAGGAAATTACCCAGCGTGCTCTGCAAGCTTTTGGCTCAACAAAGTAAGGCATTCAGGGCTACAGGCCCATGCCACTTAGGCTTTAACTGATTCAGTGGCTTTGCTGTTGTGACATCATGTCCAGCAGCAAGGCCACTCTGGTTTTAACAGGGCTTAATGCACCCGAAGCATCAAACACATGGTTGGCAGTAGGCACCACAGCGCCCTGATTGCAACGGCTGCTTAATCGAATTTGTACTTGTGCAATTTGGGCCCTCAGTAAACTTTCCTTCATTTTGGAACTGACTGAGCCGTTGCCCGTTCCTGCAAACACCAAACCTTGAACGCCTGCGCTGACCAAAGCATCCACATGCTTCTGGCTTGCATTGACATGGTTCATGACGATCTCCACCCATGGCCATTGCGCTGGCATAAGCAATTGAGAGACATGCAGCCTTAAGTTTGGCAAGGGCTTGTTGAAGTTTTCAAACCACAGAACCTTGTCATTTTGAACACTGCCTGCAGCACCCGTTTCACCTGAATCAAAAGCATTCAATCTGGTAGGGTGCACTTTTTGAACAAACTGACTGTGGTGAATTTCGCCTGCAGCCACCAGCCAAACCCCTGCCCCCTTGGTGGAGGCTGCGACCAACAGGGCATCTCTTAAATTTTGCGGGCCGTCTGCATCTTTGAAATTGGCTGGCCGCATGGCACATGTGAAGACAATCGGTTTTGAATGATTAAGAACCTGAGATAAAAAATAGGCCGTCTCCTCCAAGGTATCCGTGCCATGCGTGATCACAAGCGCCGCCACGTCGTCTTGGGCTAACCAATGATCACAACGCTGTGCCAAGCGGGTCCATGTTTCAAAGTCCATGTCCTTACTGTCCAATTGCGCCACTTGTTCAGCCTCAAATTGGCAGGCCGCCAAGATTTCTGGCCAAGGCAATGGGATGCTGCTTGCAGACTTCAACAATTCACCAATGCCGCGCTGAGCAGCTTTGTATGACAAGCCTTCATCGGCAGATTCAGATTCACCCGCAATGGTGCCACCTGTGCCCAAAACAACAATTTTTTGATTTTTTGCTTGCATTTCTAAAAAGACTGGTTAAAAATACAGTAACTGGATAAGAACACAGTTATTTGGCTTCAGACACCTTCAAAGGACTGCATCATGCACGATCAACCTAAGCTCACAGCTAGACAGCAAGAAATTTTGGAACTTATCCAAAAAACCATTGCCGAAACGGGCGCACCGCCTACCCGAGCCGAAATTGCTCAGGTTTTAGGCTTCAAATCGGCCAACGCTGCGGAAGAGCACCTTCAAGCCTTGGCCCGAAAAGGCGCCATTGATTTGGTCAGCGGCACATCTCGAGGCATACGCCTCAAAGGCTCGTCTCGCAATAGCATTCGCCAATCCTCCGACATGTTCAGCCTGCCGCTACCTGGTTTTGCCCAATTGGCATTGCCACTCATTGGCCGCGTTGCCGCTGGCTCCCCTATTTTGGCCCAAGAACACGTCGATCGCACTTACCATGTCGAAAGCCACCTGTTCCAAGAACAGCCCGATTACCTGCTAAGAGTACGCGGCATGTCCATGCGAGACGCCGGCATCATGGATGGTGATCTGCTGGCGGTTAAAGCCACCAAAGAAGTCCGCAATGGTCAAATTGTGGTGGCGCGCCTTGGCGATGAAGTCACCGTCAAACGCCTGCGTCGTCAAGCAGATCGCATTGAACTTCTCCCTGAAAACCCCGACTACCCTGTTATTTTGGTTAACCCAGGCGAGCCCTTCGATATCGAAGGCCTAGCAGTCGGCCTCATTCGCAACACGCTCTTGATGTAAACCCAATCTCTCAAAAAACAAAGGCATCCCATGACCATCGCTCTATTTGGTATTTCTAGCATTTACAACGGCATTCAAAAGTTCATGAGTGCAATGGCCCACCTTGAACGCACAGAGCCATTCACTCACGCTCAGTCCTCTTCCATTGCCAACAAGCCCAATGCCAACATGCTCGCCAAACAACGCGCCCTGCGAGTTCATCGAGTCTCAGAACAAGGCGAAGCACCTCATTGCGCTGGTCGCATGGTCATTTCTGGCCGCATGTCAGATGTCTGTGCAGAACTAGACAGGCTGGTCGCTCTCGAAGCCCAGAAAAAGCCCACGTTAACCCACTGACTTTTCTGACCCTGGGGGGGGGCTAAATTTCACCGGCTTCCCCAATGAAAGCCTCTAGTCAAGGCACAATAGTGGTTATGAATATTGTGATCCTTGACGACTACCAAGATGTCGTCCGAAAACTCGACTGCGCTGCCAAACTCGACGCCTACAACGCCAAGGTCTACACCAACACCGTCAAAGGTTTGGGACAGTTGTCTGTACGGCTTAAAGATGCAGACATCTTAGTCCTCATTCGCGAACGCACTCACCTGAACCGGCAATTGCTAGAAAAACTGCCCCGTCTCAAACTCATTTCTCAAACAGGCGCAGCTGGTTCACACATCGATTTAGAAGCTTGCTCTGAGCGTGGCATTGCGGTTGCCCAGGGAACGGGCTCGCCCTATGCACCTGCAGAATTAACATGGGCATTGGTCATGGCTGCGGCTCGCCGCATCCCTCAATACATTGGCAATCTCAAGCACGGGGCTTGGCAGCAGTCAGGCCTAAAAAGCGCATCCATGCCAGCCAACTTTGGTTTAGGCACAGTGCTGCGTGGCAAAACATTGGGTATTTGGGGTTACGGAAAAATTGGCCAATTGGTGGCAGGCTATGCCAAAGCTTTTGGCATGCAAGTGGTTGTATGGGGAAGCGAAGCTTCGCGCGAAAAAGCAGCAAACGAAGGCCATATTCCTGCTTCAACACGAGAAGCACTTTTTGAGCAAAGCGATATCCTCTCAGTGCATCTCCGGCTCAACGAAGCAACGCGCGGTATTGTCACCTTAGATGATCTGTCTCGCATGAAAACCACCGCCATGATTGTGAACACATCGCGCGCCGAGCTGATCGAACCGGATGCACTGATCAGTGCTCTCAACCGAGGACGTCCAGGTTTAGCGGCCATCGATGTATTTGAACACGAGCCCATTTTGCAAGGCCATGCTTTGCTGCGATTGGAAAATTGCATTTGCACCCCCCACATTGGTTATGTTGAAAAGGACAACTACGAGTTGTACTTTGGCGCCGCATTTGACAACGTGGTCAACTTCATCAAAGGCACTCCCACCAACATCGTCAATCCCGGCGCATTGCAAGTTCGCCGCTAAGCAATTGCAAGCAGATATTGTCTGTTTGAATCATTTAAACCTTTTCTCAATCAGAACATGAACATTGCATTCAACCAAGTTGCTGTCATCGGCGCAGGTGCCATGGGACGAGGCATTGCCCAAATTGCTGCCCAAGCCGGAAGTCATGTTTTCCTCTACGACACACAAGCTGAAGCCTCGCTCAAAGCCAAAGATGCCGTGTATCAAGTATGGGACACACTTGTTGTGAAAGGCCGCCTTGATGCAGCCACAGTTGCCAACTACAAATCAAAATTGAATACGGCCAACAGCTTGCAACAGTTAAAGCATAGCGAGTTGATTGTTGAAGCCATCGTTGAACGACTTGACATCAAAAAAAGCTTGTTTGCTGAGCTAGAAAACCTGGTGTCTGACACCACAGTCTTGGTCACCAACACTTCCTCTCTTTCCGTCACCGCCATCGCTGCATCCCTCCAGCGGCCAGCACAATTTGCGGGCTATCACTTCTTCAATCCTGTGCCATTGATGAAAGTGGTGGAAGTGATTGCCGGTCTCAAAACCCATCCAGCGGTCTGCCTGCAGCTGACAGAGTTTGCCAAACAAATGGGGCACACAGCCGTTCAAGCACACGACACCCCTGGTTTCATCGTGAACCATGCAGGCCGAGGTTATGGCACCGAAGCTTTGCGCATCGTGTCCGAAGGCGTCGCAGATTTCGCCACCATTGATCGAATTTTGAAAGACCAAGTTGGCTTCAAATTGGGCCCCTTCGAGCTCTTCGATTTAACGGCTTTGGATGTTTCACATCCCGTCATGGAATCGATTTACAACCAGTACTACCAAGAGCCTCGCTACCGACCCAGTGTCATCACTGCGCAGCGTTTGGCCGGCGGCGTCGTGGGCAAGAAAGTGGGTGAAGGCTTCTACACATACGTCGATGGCAAAGCAGTTGTCCCCCCAGAACCCGCAGTACCTGAGGTCAAAGAATTTCCACCCGTTTGGGTTTCTCCACGTGCCTCAAGGCGCATGGAGCTTTTACAACTTCTGAAAGATTTGGGTGCCACCCTTGAAACAGGTGCTTCACCATCCCCAAGCGCTTTAACACTTGTGGCACCTTTGGGCTTTGATGTCACAACGGTGGCCGTGGTGGAACGCCTTGACCCAGCGCGCACCATTGGCATCGACATGCTGTTTGACGATGCCGCGACCAAACGACGCGTCTTGGCCACCAACCCAGCCACGAGGTCGGACATGCGAGATGCGGCCCATGCCCTGTTTGCCAAAGATGGCAAAGCTGTCAGCGTCGTGCGTGACAGCGGCGGCTTCATCACCCAACGCGTCGTCGCTAACATTGTGAACATTGCCGCCGATATGTGCCAACAAGGTGTTTGCTCACCCCAAGATTTGGATGTTGCTGTCACTTTGGGCCTAGGCTACCCTTTAGGCCCACTTGCGCTGGGTGACAAATTAGGCCCGACCAATGTATTAGAAGTGCTGTTCAATTTACAAACCGTGTATGGCGATCCTCGTTATCGTCCCAGCCCTTGGCTGCGTCGCCGAGGCGCCATTGGCTTGTCCCTACTTCATACAGAGGACTGAACCATGTCTGCTCAACTGCTTAGCACCAGCGAAGGCGCCACTCTCATTCTGACCTTAAGCAATCCTGAACACAGGAATGCACTCGGCCCAGAAATGTATGCAGCAGGCGTCGAAGCATTGAGCGTGGCCGAAACAAGCACTGAAATTAAAAGCGTGGTCATTACTGGCGAGGGCGAACTGTTCAGTGCTGGCGGTAACTTGCAAAGACTGAACAACAACCGACAACTACCGCCGGAGCACCAAGCTCAAAGCATTGAAGGTCTGCACAATTGGATTGAAGCCATTCGAACATTCCCAAAACCAGTAATTGCTGCTGTTGAAGGTCCTGCAGCTGGTGCTGGATTTTCTTTGGCTTTGGCCTGCGACATGATTGTGGCCGCTCGAAACAGTGTGTTTGTCATGGCGTACAGCAACATTGCGCTTTCTCCTGATGGTGGCGGAACCTGGAGCCTGTCCCGAAGTGTTCCTCGCCAATTGGCCACCGAACTATTGATGCTAGGAGATCGCATCCAAGCAGAAAGACTTCATCAGTTAGGCGTGGTCAACAGATTGTGTGAACCCGGACAATCTCTAGGAACAGCCCTCACCATGGCCAGCCTTCTGAATCAAAAAGCACACAATGCACTAGCCAGCATCAAGGAACTGATCAATGAGGCAGATGCCACTTCCTTGAATCACCAATTGGCACTGGAACGCGATCACTTCGTGAAAAATTTGCATCATGTCAATGCGGGCATTGGTATTTCAGCCTTTTTGAGCAAAGAAAAACCTCGCTACGAGTAAGACACGGTCCCTCAGGCGACAATTTTTTGCAACCCAGTCACTCAAAAGACAGACTATGGACGAACCCATTCTTACGATGGAGGAAAGAGAATGCATCAACGCTGGCCGTTGGTTCTCTTCCCTCTCACCTTCACTCAGGCACGACATACTTCGATGCGCTTACGTCAAACGCTACAAAGACGGCGAACTCATTGCAGCCCGCGGAGAACCGCCGGAGCAGTGGATTG
>CANHXV010000053.1 GCA_947464665.1 Comamonadaceae bacterium | reverse complement strand
GCCAGTTGCTGGATCGCCAGACTGCTCGAGGAACTCGAGGTGGCCGTGAGCGTGGCCGGTTTCGCCTTCAGCGGTAGAGCGGAACAAAGCGGCTACGTCGTTCTGACCTTCAACGTCAGCTTTGTTTGCGAAGTACAAATAGCGACGGTTGGCTTGAGACTCGCCTGCAAAGGCGTCTTTCAGGCATTGTTCCGTGCGCGAGCCTTTAAGTGCTGCCATGGTTTATCTCCTAGATATTGAAAAATGCTTTGACCGGTTTGTCAAAGACTTCAATAGGATAGCCATAACTTGTGAACGCTTCATTGCATTTCTCAATAAGCATGATTGAGGAAAGCTAATAGATAGGTAATTACCCTAGTCTTGGGTCATGTTCTTGTCAATCTGCCAGCTTTAAATGATGTTGGCTTCCAGATAGGGACGGTTGTTGACAATGCGGCTCCAACCCAAAGCGGCCAAGTCCAGCGTCCTGAATTCTCCGAAGGTGACAAGCTCCGATAAAGCTCGGCCTATGGCGGGAGAATGCTGCAAGCCATGCCCGCTAAAACCATTGGCAAAGAGTAAATTGTCGACATCTGGGTGCGCACCCAAAATCACATTTTGGTCTAGCGTGTTCATATCGTAGTGACCGGCCCAACTGCGTTTGAGTCGCAAGGCTTCAAAACCAGGGACACGCGCTGCGAGAATCGGCCAAAGGACCTCTTCAAAGAGATGGTGCTGAATGACAAAATCATCACACTCGACATCATCCTGTGAACTGGGTGCAATGCCACAAATGAAGCCTTCGCCTTCTGGTCGAAAATAGGCCCCAGAAGGGTCGATCACCATGGGGCAGTTTTCCAATTGGGCGCTGCTGGTGAAAAAGAAAATCGTCCTTTTGCGTGCCTCAACAGGAAGCCTAATGCCAGCCGTTTGTGCAAGCGCAGATGCGCCTATTCCAGACGCATTGATGACCTTGTCAAAAGCAATTGAAGTACCGTCTGTTAATTCGGCAGAAATAATTTTTCGGCCTGCCCGCTTTAGTTTCTCAACTCTAGCCTGCTTGTACTGCACGCCCAAAGAAATGGCCTTTTTGCGAAATCCTTGCATCAGTCCATTGGCGTCTAGCCACCCTTCGCCACGATTGCCAATCGAGCCTGCAGCCAGGTCGTCTACATTCAACCATGCATATCGAAAACTCAGCTGCGAAGGTGTCAGAAGAGTTACGTCAACGTTTTCCGATTTTTGAACCGAATGGTTAGATTTCAAGGTGCTTATGCCATTGGGGGTGGCAAGAAACAAATAACCGCGATCCTTGAAACTAACAGCTGGTACTTCGTCATCAACTGCCAGATAATTCGCTATGTTTTGAAGGAAGCTGCTGCCGAACTGCGAAAGTCTGATGTTTTCTGGCGTTGAAAACTGATGGCGAATGGAGGCAGCTGAAAGCGCAGTTGCAGATTTTTCATAAGAAAAGTCTTGCTCAAGAACCAGTATTTTTCCCTTGAAGTTTGGCTGTGTAGCTAAAAAAAATGCTGCAGCGCTTCCTATGGCTGCGCCACCCACTATCAAAACATCAGTTTGCATAGACATCGTCATTGGCCCTAAACTTGCCAGAGTTATACAACATATTGCTTAAAGAAATTTCATGAACTACTTTGATTCAAGTGCTGTTAGGAAGGCTTTACCTTATCCACAGTTAATTGATGCTTTGGCACACGGATTGCAGCTGCCAATCGAAGCACCGCCTAGAAGTTTTTTCACCCCTAATGATGACGCCAGTTGTGTACTCATCATGCCAGCTTGGAAAACAAAAGAAGTTTTTGGTGTCAAACTTGTATCGGTTTGGCCTTCCAACAAAGACATAGGTTCACCCACCGTTTCAGCTGTTTATGTTTTGCTTTCATGTGAAAACGGAATGCCTCTTGCTGTCATTGATGGTACCGAACTCACCTTGCGCCGAACTGCTGCTGCTGCCGCTTTGGCTGCAAGCCTACTGGCACGGAAAAATAGTCAAACTCTGGCCATGTTAGGGACCGGCGCCTTAAGCGTTCCCTTGGTTCAGGCTCACGCCAGCGTGATGCATTTTAAAAACATCTTGATTTGGGGAAGACAAAAAAACAAAGCCTTGTCTGTTGTAGCTGAGCTCAAAAATCTCGGCATTGAATCTACATATTCAGAAGATTTGAGCGCCACCTTGAACAAGGCAGATGTGGTGGCAGCAGCGACAACAGCAACTGAGCCTTTCATAATCTCCAAATGGCTCAAACCAGGAACGCACTTAGGACTGATAGGCGCCTTTACGCCTCAGATGGCAGAAGCCGAACCAGCACTCATGAGCAAAGTGCAGATATTTGCAGACAACCGATCTGCGGTTCTTGAAAAAGGTGGCGAAATATTGCAAGCCATTGATCAAGGCATCATTTCGCCTTCAAGCATTGAGGGAGAACTGTCTGAATTGGCCTCGGCGCCCACTCGATCATGGCGAAACAATGATCAGGCCATCACCGTTTTCAAATCAGTCGGGTTTGCATCACTGGATCTCATTGCCGCAGAGCTTGTTTTTCAATCCAAAACAAATTGAATAGCTCCAGCTTAGAACTTCAGATGTTTAGACAACAATAGGGGTGGTTGCACCATCCATGCTCATGTTGATGCCGGTGACATAGCTTGCAGCATCAGACGCCAAGAACACCACGACTCGGGCTATTTCTTCTGGTTCTGCCAAGCGGCCCATTGGAATTTTTGCCACGGCCCGTTGCATGGCGTCTTCTGCAGAAATACCTTGCAAGCGCGCATCCGCTAGCATCCCTTCTTGCAATCGATCGGTGAGAGTGAGGCCAGGGTTGATGGCATTCACTCTAATGCCATGGGCTGCATAAGCATTGGCCAAACCTGCTGTGACCAACATCAGGGCCGCATTGGCAGCACCGCCTGGCAAATGAATAGGGCTGGCTACTTTGCCGCCGTTGCCCACCACATTCACAATGCAGCCCTTTCGGCGCTGCGCCATTTGTTTGATAACGGGGTCAATCATGTGGACATAACTTAAAAATTTAGCTTGCATGGCATCTTGCCAAGCTTGGGGCGTGAGGTCCGGTGCGGGAGTGCGCTTGGCTGCACCCGCCGAGTTGACCAAGACATCCACAGGACCGAAGCCGATTTGAGCCGCATCAAATGCAGCCTGAGCAGATGTGGGGTTTGTCAAATCTGCAGCCTGAATTTGAATCCGGTCTGAGCCATGGAAGGCCAAACGTTCGATTGCTCGCTCTAAGTTGGATGGATCGCGGGAGACCAAGCTAACCCGTGCCCCCTCCTGTAAGAAAGCATCAGCACAAGCTAAGCCGATGCCCTTGCTACCGCCAGTGATCAAGATGTGTTTGTTGCGAAGGTGAAGTTCCATGAATACTCCGTTTGGTTAAATCAATCTTGGGTGGTACATTGAACCATTGAAAACTTGTTGTAGCTGTCATGAACGAAACACTTCGAGCCAATCTCCGCCAGCGTCTTCATCAGCCAGGGCTCGTGGTGGCTCCTGGTGTGTTTGACATGGTTTCACTGCGCCTTGCAGACTCCTTCGGATTCGATGCCCTTTACATGACGGGCTATGGCACAGTCGCCTCACACATGGGTTTACCCGATGCTGGGCTTGCCACCTACTCTGACATGGTCGGTCGTGTCACGGCCATGGCCGGCATGGCCAAAACACCCCTCATTGCCGATGCAGACACAGGCTATGGCGGTCTACTCAATATGCGCCACACCATTAGAGGCTATGAAGCAGCTGGCGCCGCAGCCATTCAATTGGAGGATCAAGAATTTCCTAAGAAGTGTGGCCATACGCCAGGGCGAAGGGTCATTCCGATGGAAGACATGGTTCGCAAAATACAAGTGGCAGTGGACTCTCGCACCGACCCCAATTTCTTAATCATTGCACGCACCGATGCCAGAACAACTCTTGGGTTGGATGAGGCCCTGCGCCGTGCTGAAGCTTATGCCCGCGCTGGCGCAGACATCTTGTTTGTAGAGTCGCCAGAGTCGGAAGAAGAAATGCGGCAAATCGGCAAAACATTGGATCTGCCATTGCTCGCCAACATGGTGGAGCGGGGTCGAACACCAGTTTTGTCGCGCGCTGATTTGGAATCCATTGGCTACAAGTTGGCCATCTTTCCAGTCACAGCTTTGCTGGCAGCAGTTCATGCGATGCAAAGCGTCTACCAAGAATTTCAGACACACGGTTCGTCGAGTCAAGGTAGCTCCGCACTGTATGACTTTGCCGATTTAACCAAGCTCATGGGCTTTGAAGATGTCTGGGATTTTGAAAAACGATATGCTGAAACGAAATAAACCAACGATTGCTCAAGGAGACAAAGTCATGAATCAAATATTTCACCGTCATTGGCTACAAGCCGCCCTCATTGGAACAGCCATCGCCTTGGCAGGAAGTGTGCAAGCTCAAAACTACCCTAGCAAGCCTATTCGCTTGGTGGTGCCTTTCACCCCCGGTGGCGTAACCGATACCAGCGGCCGTTTAATCGCTGAACAATTGTCGAAAAGATTGGGGCAACAAGTTATTGTCGACAACAAACCAGGCGCCTCGGGCAACATTGGAACGCAACAAGTTGCGGTGTCAGAACCCGACGGCCACACCTTGCTTTTGGGATTTGACGGCACCTTGGTCATCAACCCTCATGTCTTTCCCAAAACCGGCTTTGACACACTCAAAGACTTCGCCCCCATTGGTAAAATTGGCGATGCGGTCCTTATTTTGGTGGCGCATCCCAACTTTCCAGCCAAGACCCTGAAGGACACCATTGCGCTCTCTAAAACTGAAAAAGGGGGTCTTTCATATGGCACATCGGGTACAGGCGGAACCCCTCACATTGCTGGCGAACTATTGCGCCAAAAAACAGGCGCCAACCTTGTGCATGTGCCCTACAAAGGCGGCGGCCAAGCCATGACTGACGTTTTGGGGGGTAATATCCCATTGGTGTATACCGCCATAGCTGGCGCCATTCCCCATGTGAAGTCGGGCAAGTTACTGCCCATTGCGGTGTCTAGTAGCAAGCGAGCTAGTTCCTTGCCTGATGTTGCAACGTTCATCGAAAATGGCGTGCCTGATTTTGAAGTCAACTCCTGGGTTGGTTTGTTGGCACCCGCCAAAACACCGCGCGCCATCATCGTCCGCATCAACACAGAGCTCAATGCTATTTTGAACGATCCCGAAGTGAAGGAAAGACTGAATGGCATGGGCATCTCAGCCTCGCCAGGAACTGCAGAAAGCTTTGGCGCCGAACTCAGCAGAGATCTCGCTAAATTTGGGCCGGTTGTGAAGGCTGCAGGCATAAAGTCAGAGTAAATGCCATCAAAAATCGGCGCGGAATTTTAATTTTGCTGATTTGAACTCATGCCAAGATTGACAAGTGATAACAGGCGGTGGGCGTTGGAAGCCAATGCTTCAGCGCTTGGCAATGAGCCTGGGCTTTAGCGATCAGTTAAGGCATATCGAAACCGTGACGGCGACGGGTGCAGAACTACAAGCCAATCCGGTCATGGCCATCATCCTAGGTAGTGCTGGCTTGACCGGATACGCGCAAGACATTCAAAACTTAATCTCACTGCCAATCATTGACAGCGTAACCGCAGGTCTTGAAGTTTTGGTGAACCAACAAGCACCCATGCCCACAAGAAAGGGGCATGGTACTTATGCTAAATGGATGGGTATGTCCGAGTCAATTGAATGCCTATCGCCAAATACTTGACCTAGGCCTTATTTGTGCCGGTAAACTGCCGCGGCATGTGTATCTGGCAATTTGTCATTGCCAAACAACTTTTTCCGAAAGCTGCCAGGCGCGTATTCGGTTTTGTATGCGCCACGCTCTTGCAAACAAGGCACCACTTCTTTGATAAAGTCATCAAAGCATTCAGGCACAACGGTTCTGGACAAATTGAATCCATCAACGCCAGCTTGATCACGCCAGTCAATCATTTGCTGTGCAATGTTTTGGGCTGAGCCTACCCATGGCGCTTGTCGACTTCCAAGAATCATTTGTGAAAGTAGTTTCCGCCGTGTCCACTGAGGTCCTGCCGATCGGGTCATGGCCTCCACATTAGAAACAATGGCTTGGCTTTTGCCAGTTTCAATGGGCTCGTCTATGTCGTATTTTGAAAAATCAATGCCCATTGAAGCAGCGGCATGAACCAAGGCGCCTTCCGAACTGGCGTAGTGTTTGTATTCTTCAAATTTTTCTTGCGCTTGGGCTTCAGTAGGCGCGGTGATGATGGTAGCGCCCATCCACACTTGAATATCTGACGCACCACGTCCCTGCCCAACCGCTTGACTCCGAATGTTGTCTACGATGGTTTTCACGGCAGGCATACTTTGCCCGTTCAAAAAAACGCATTCTGCATGGGTGGCCGCAAACCTTGAACCTCGTGCAGATGATCCAGCTTGGTACAACAAAGGGGTGCGCTGCGGAGAAGGCTCGGACAAATGCATGGCCTGAACCTGATATTGCGGACCTTTGTGTTTCAGCAAGTGCACTTTAGAGGCATCGGCATACACGCCACTTTGGCGGTTGGCCAATACTGCGCCCTCTTCCCAACTGCCTTCCCAGAGTTGGTACACCAAGGCCATGTATTCATCGGCCAAGTCGTAGCGATCGTCATGCGCAATTTGCCCCGATAGACCGGCAGCTCTGGCTGCACTGTCTAAATAGCCCGTCACAATGTTCCAACCGATGCGCCCTTTTGTTAAATGATCTAGCGTAGACATTCGTCTGGCAAATAAATAAGGCGACTCGTAAGTGAGATTGGCTGTCACGCCAAAGCCCAAGTGTTCTGTCACGCTGGCCATGGCCGGTATGAGCATCATGGGGTCGTTGACGGGAACTTGCACTGCGCCCTGCACAGCGGCATTGGGACTTCCGCCCAATACATCGTAGACACCCACCACGTCTGCAAAAAAGATACCGTCAAATAAGCCTGCTTCCAGACGCTTTGCGTAATCAGTCCAATATGTCAAATCAAGGTAGCGCGTCGATTGATCGCGCGGGTGAGTCCACAGGCCTTGTTGAATATGTCCAACACAATTCATATCGAAAGCATTGATTTTGATTTTTTGAGGCATGTGCGATTTAAAGGAGGTGTGGAGTTGGTCTACTCAATTTAGCTTGGCTGTTGTTTGAGTCACAATGGCCGTCATTACAGTCTACTCATAAAACATGCTCACTGCACCAAAGCGTATTCTTCCCATCCTTGTTTTGGCGCAATTTGCAGGGACTTCTTTGTGGTTTGCCGTCAATGCAGTCATGCCAGACCTGCAACAGCAAATGGGCTGGCCAGCTTCTGCAGTGGGTCGCCTCACCTCTGCATTGCAATTGGGCTTTATTGTGGGCACCTTGGTTTTTGCTTTGCTGGCCATTGCAGATCGATTTTCTGCCAGGCGAGTTTTCTTGTTCTGCGCCGTGGCTGGCGCTCTGTGCACATTGGGCGCATTGATGCGCATAGCGTCTTTTTCAGAACTCTTGCTATGGCGTGCGGCTACTGGATTTTTCTTGGCGGGCATCTATCCAGTCGGCATGAAGATAGCCTCACAGTGGTTTCCCGAAGGTTTGGGCGTTGCGCTTGGTTGGCTGGTCGGCGCGCTTGTCTTGGGGTCAGCCAGTGCGCATGGTATTCGCGCTTTGTCCGTTGAGCTTCCATGGGCAACAGTCATGATGAGCGTCGCGCTGTTGGCAGCAGCAGGTGGCTTGATTCTTTTTATGGCCATACCAGAACCGCCCAGTTACACGGCAATTAGCAAAAAACTTGAATGGCCAGCATTGGCCACCATCTGGACTGACTGGCGCGTCAGAGCCTCAGTTCTTGGCTATTTTGGACACATGTGGGAGCTGTATACCTTCTGGGTGCTGGTACCGCTTATCCTGGCAACACAGCTCAATGGTCAGGCCTTGTCCTTGGCAGCTTTTGGTGTGCTTGGCATTGGGGCCTTGGGGTGCATAGGAGGCGGCTGGCTTGCAAAAAGATGGGGCAGTGCCCGCGTGGCTACAGTTCAGTTGAGCATGAGCGGTATTTGTTGCCTTCTAGCGCCATGGTTGATGTCTGCGCCGCTAATTTGGTTCTTACTTTGGCTGGCTATTTGGGGCATCACTGCAGCAGGAGACTCGCCTCAATTTTCAACACTCACAGCCAGCAATGCGCCTAAGCATGCAGTAGGCAGTGTGCTCACCTTGACCAATTGCATGGGCTTTGCGCTCTCCATTGTGAGCATTGAACTCTTTACGAGTTTGGCTCAGGAACATCAATTGGCCTCGCTTCTGCCTTGGCTAGGTATAGGCCCTCTTTTGGGAGTTTTGGCCATGCGCCCCTTGTTGGGCAAACAACTTCATTGATTTTGAGAGTTATCAGACTTGAAAAGCAAATGAAGCATCATTCCTAAGAATCCACCTACGATCTGTGCCACAACAAAGGCCGGCACGTCCGCTGGTGAGATGCCCGCAAAAGTGTTTGAAAACATCCGTCCAAAAGCCGCAGCCGGATTGGCAAAAGAGGTGCTGGCAGTGAACCAATAAGCTGCACCAATGTAGCAGGCCACTATGGCGGAGGCCTTACCGCTTGGCGAGCGCAAAATGACAAACAACAAACCTGCAGTTGCAACTGCTTCTGCGAACCACTGGGCTGGACCTGTTCTTACTTTCACAGACCATTGCCATATTTCTAATTCAAACATGGCGTGTGCAATCCAAGCACCCATGGCGGCACCCACCAACTGAGCAAGTACATAGCCGAACAAAAGATGAGGTGCTAAATCTTTGCGAAAGGCCATGACCATCGAGACAACCGGATTGAAATGCGCACCACTGATAGGGCCCAGCGTTTCAATTAAGACATAGAGCGCAAACACTGTGGCGAAGGTGTTGGCTAGAAGAGCAATGGCAACGTTCCCATCAGCCAGTTGCTCTGCCATGATGCCAGAGCCAATAACGGCACATAACAATGCCGCGGTGCCAACAAGCTCCGACAAATACCTTCTCCAATGGCTCATTTTTTTGCCAGTTCTCGAACTGAATTTTCCAAGGCCATTTTGCTCAGACTGCCAACCGGAAGGCTGGTAAAGATTTCAAGTCGTTTTTTGATCTGATACAAGGTTTGCAGAAAAGCTTCTAGTTTTTCTGCATCTCCGCCGGCAGCTTCGGACGGATCTGCATAGCCCCAGTGTGCCGTGGCGGGCTGTCCTGGCCAATAAGGACAAACTTCACCCGCTGCGTTGTCGCAAACCGTGATGACCAAATCCATGTGAGGTGCATCGGGTACCGCAAAGACATCCCAGCTTTTGCTGGTCAATCCCTCGGTGGAAATGCCAGCTTTTTGCAAAGTTGCAATGGCCATTGGATTTGGCTTTTGGTTGTCTCTGGGGCTACTTCCAGCTGAGTAGGCTTTGAATTTGCCGTGACCCACATGGTTAAGCAAAGCCTCGGCCAAAATGCTGCGCGCCGAGTTGTGCGTACACAGAAAAAGCACATTCAATGGTTTGACATCGGTCACTTTAAACTTCCTTTGATTAACAGCTTTTGCAAATGTCCTCAGGGATAAGCTCACAGGCTTGCCCTTGGCAACAGTTTTGGGACAGGTAAGCCAGTACGGCATTCATGCGGTCGTACTGAGCCCGATAGATCAAATGACGACCGCTGCGCTCCTGCGAAATGAGATCCGCATTCATCAGCTCTTTCAAGTGAAATGAAAGCGTGTTGGCGGGCATGCCCAATGCCTCAGAAATCAAGGCAGGTGTCAAACCCTCGCTGCCCTTGACGACAAGTGACCGAAAAATCTGAAGCCGGTTTGGCTGAGCCAATGCAGCTAGCGCTTTGATGACGTATTTATCTTCCATATTTCTATTCTAATAGAAATATCTACATGTTGATCATCGGGTTTGTCTGTCTTGTTGCATCTGGTCGATATTAGGAAAGCGTTTTCACTTTGATCCAGAACAAATCGAAAAATAGACGGCATCTGCTATTTGAACCCCACCCGGTCTAGCATTTGCTGCACCTTGATTTGATTCATGCCAATAGAACTTACTGGCAACACTTCACTTTTGAAGACACCACCAGACATGGCCTTCAATGCTGGATTGTCAAAGCTCATCCCCTTAACGGCGGGCCATTCGTTGTTGCCATTGGCAAAATGATTCTGTGCTGAGGCACTGGCCAAGTATTCCAAAAACTTCAAAGCATTGATTTGATTTTTTGAATTTTTGGCCACTGCGCCACCTGCAATGTTCAGGTGGGTTCCCCAACTGGCTTGATTGGGAAATACAACGCCAAGTTTTTCTACCATTGCTTTTTCAGCGGGGTTGGAAGATCGCATGAGGCGCGCTAAGTAATAGGTGTTGGTGACGGCCACATTGCATTCGCCAGACGCCACACCTTTTATTTGATCGGTATCACCACCCGCCGGATTTCTGGCCAAATTAGTGACCAAGCCCTTCAGCCAAATTTCTGTTTGCTGAGGACCGATGTGCTCAGTCATAGCGCCAAACAAACTGAGGTTGTAAGGGTGAGAGCCAGAACGAATGCAAAGCTTGCCTTTTAACTTCGGATCTGCCAACTTTTCATAGGTATCAACATCGGACTTTTGAAGTTTGAGCTTGTCGTAAACAATCACTCTGGCGCGAGTAGATAAGCCGAACCAAGAAATACCTCCGTTGTCGGCGCGCTTGGCTCGCAGGTTGTCGGGAATGGCTTGCTCAAGCAACTTGGATTTGACAGGCAGAAACAAGCCCTCTACCTCGGCTCGCCAGAGCCTTGCTGCATCGACCAACAAGATGACATCGGCGGGCGAAGCTGCGCCCTCCGCCTTCAATCGCGTCAAAATGCCGGCGTCATCCGAATCGATGCGGTTGATCTTGATACCTGTGGTTTTGGTGAAATCGGCATAAAGAGCTTCATCGCTTGGGTAATGTCTGGCCGAGTAGATGTTGATAAAGGCCCCATCAGCCGACTGCGCAATGGCCAAGGTCGGCAGCAGGTAGGCAGCGGCTGTCATGCACAGGGCTGCACATTTGAATAATTTAGAACTCACTTTGTTTCGTTTGAACTTCAGAATGATCGAATTCTACCTCAAATAATAATGATTCTCATTTGCATGTCGAAACAAAAGAAGAAAGTTAAAACTGAGTTTTTAGGTTTGACGCTCAAACGTCACCACATGGTCAACCTCTGCGCGAATACCAATCCATTCGCCAATTTTGTGATCGTGGTGGCTGGGTACGTGGGCCATGACGGTCTCGCCTGATCGCAATCGCAAGGTGTACAAGAACTCTGAACCTCGAAATGACTTTCTCAAAATCTCGGCTTTCACCATAGCTTCGTCGTCGTGAACAATGTCGTCTGCGCGCAGCAAGACATCACACTGTTTTGAGCCCTCTTCCTCAGCTTGAACAGATTCATGGGGGTCAGTTAGGTCACCTAAAACAGTTTGCACATGAAGGTGTCCATGGCTTTGTGAGCGAACGCCAGGAATAAAGACGCCATGACCAATGAACTCTGCTACAAACCGCGACGCTGGCCGGTGGTACAAGTGGTAGGCATCGTCCCACTGGTGCAGGTGGCCTTCTTGAATGACGCCAATCACGTCACCAATGGCAAAAGCCTCCATTTGATCGTGCGTGACAAACAAAGCTGTGGCGTTGGCGGCCTTCAAAATG
>CANHXV010000052.1 GCA_947464665.1 Comamonadaceae bacterium | reverse complement strand
GTTCGAAATAAGCGCTGTTGAAACGCCCCGGCGTGTGCAGCACCACTGTGGGCTGGTCCACCCAACTGGCCGAGCGCAAGGTTTGCAACAGCAGCGCCGGGTAATGCTCGACCGGGCGTACTGCATAACGACGGAACAAATCAGGGAACAATCGCATCATCAGCAAGCGGTTGCTCAACATATAGGACACACCCGATGGCACGCGCAAGTTGTCTTCTAATACATAAAAATCGCCGTCTGAATGCCGCACAATGTCCACACCGGTAATGTGTGCGTAGATCTGGTGCGGCAAGTCTAGGCCCAGCATCACTGGCATGAACTGCGAGTTGGCCAGCACTTGTTCGGCGGGTATCAAGCCTGCTTTCAAAATACGCTGGTGGTGGTAGACATCGTGCAAAAACATGTTGATTGCTTTGACGCGTTGCACCAAGCCTTTTTCCAAGTGCGCCCATTCTTTGCCGTGGATGATGCGGGGTATCAGGTCTGAGGGTATCAGGCGCTCGGTACCGCCTTCATCGCCGTTGAGTGAAAATGTAATCCCGGTGCGCCTAAAGATCAGGTCGGCCTCAGTTTGCTTGACGTGCACGGTATCTGCTGAGACGCCTTTGAGCCAGTTGTCAAAGGCTTGGTAATGCGGGCGGGCGATGCCTTGCGCGTCGCTCATCTCATTGAATATAAGGCTGCTCATCAGAACTTCGCGTTTTCCAGCTAGGAGGTACTCTCTTTAAGCATGGATCGTGCCGAACGCGCACTAAGCTGGCGCCCCTTTTCGCTTCCAATTGGGCATATCGATGCACTAAAACTGAATTTAATGCACCATATTGAAGTTAATTTAACTGAAAAGTGAGGACACTCATGGGCGCATCATGCGTTACAACCAGAATGTGGGGCGGCATTGATCTACTTAGTTAATGCGCGGTGGCCTGGTTCGAGACTAGGTTGTTAAGTTTCTCCAGCACCTTCCAACCATTGAAAGAAGATACCGCTGCCAAATACCAATAACCCAGTAATGCCAAATCTGGGGTTATGGTGTTTGGCGGTTGTAATTATTTTGTCGAGCGCTTCTTTATCCATGTGCTGAACAGCTTGGCTGCAGTACACAATGTATGGATAGATTGCGAGATTGTTGGCCTTCGTCATTTTGCATGACTCGAGTGTGCCTCAGAGAAAAAATAAAGGTAGGTCAACGAGCGAACAAGTTGCATCCACTTATGCCAGCAAACTGACGTGCGCGGCAACCACGCGCCAGCCCTCTGCGGTGCGCACCCAGGTTTGGCTTTGGCGCCCGGTACGCTCACTTCCCACCCGATGAAACTCTGTGTTGGCCGTGGCAAAGTCGCGACCATATGTGGTGATGACAATGTTCATGCGCTCGCGCGCCAACCCTTTAGAAGGCCTCCCGGCCCGAAAGGCCCGAATGGCCTCGTAGCCATACAAGTTCTCAGTAGCGCCATAGCGCAAGGTATGCGGACTGTTGTGAAACAGAGCATCCAGCACCTCCACGTTGTTACTCACCAAGGCTTGCTCGTATTGTTCAAAAACAGCGCTCACTTCAGCAACCACATCTGGCAAATTGATATCCATTCAAAACCTCACTTTGTTTAAATGTGTTGAGCCAAGGCGAGGCAGTCTATTCGCCACGGGAAATGCAACATCTTCGAAAAAGGCGGAGCGGTCGCTCAAACGCCAGCCACCAATCCGTCGCTGCGCGGGTCTGCCGCACCCTCAATCAGACCGTCCGAATGACGCACCAAGGCGCCCGCGTGACCCATGGTGTCGCTGTAGGCTTCCGGTAGCAACTCCACCTGATGGCCTGCATCCTTTAAAGCTTGAATCAAGGCCGGGTCAAAGCGGCTCTCAAGTTTGAGGGAGGTGCTGACGTCGCCCCAAGTGCGGCCCAGCAGCCAGCGCGGCGCAGTGATGGCTTGTTGCAACGTCTGTCCAAATCGTGCATAACGCGTGAACACTGCGGCCTGCGTTTGCGGCTGACCCTCACCACCCATCGTGCCGTAGGGCATGACACGGCCATCGTCGAAATGCGCCAAGGACGGATTGAGCGTGTGAAAGGGTTTGCGCCCAGGCTCGAGCACATTGAGTGCGCGCGGATCCAGTGAAAAACTGCTCCCCCGGTTCTGCCAAGTCACACCGGTGTCGCGCAGTACTACCCCCGAACCGAACTCCCAATAAACACTTTGAATGAAGCTAACAGCGCGGCCTTGTGCATCTACTGCGCCCATCCAGATGGTGTCCCCATGAGCAGCAGGATCTGGCCAAGGCAGCGCACGCGTATGGTCGATCTCGGCGGCTAATGCATCTAAGGACCCAGCAGTAAGAAAGCTTTGCGGATCGGCTGGTAAACGACGCGGATCGGTGACCACGCGCTCGCGCACCCGAAAGGCTCGCTTGGTCGCCTCGACCAAGCCGTGTAGGTGAGCAAAGCTCTCGCCCTCCTTCACGCCAAGGCGGTCAAACAAACCCAAAATCATGAGCGCGGCCAAACCTTGCGTTGGGGGCGGCAGGTTGTAAACCGTGGCATCGGCCAGGCGAACCGACAGAGGCTGCACCAATTGGGCCGAATAAGCAGCAAAGTCAGACTGGCGCAGAGGACTTCCCAGACTTTGCAGTTCACGGGCCATGAGCTCGGCAATGCTACCTCGGTAAAAATCATCAAGCCCGTGCTCGACCAAGGTTCTCAATGTATTGGCCAACGCAGGTTGGCGCAGTAAGTAACCTGCCGGGGGCGGCGCGCCGTTCACCAAGAAAGCATGGGCAAAGCCAGGCACGTCCTTCAAACCCGGTAGCTTTTGCGCTGTCAATTCGCTTTGTCCAGCCGTCACGGGCACGCCCTTCTCAGCGTGGCGAATTGCGTCCGACAGCAGACGTGAAAGTGGTAGCGCTTGACCCCAGGGGGCGGCAACTTCCAGCGCCTTGGCCCAGCCACCAACGGTACCAGCCACTGTCAGTGCGGCCTTGGGGCCACGCGGCGGAATCACCGAATCGCCGGCATAAAAGTCGCGAGTGGCCAAGCCAGCAGCACTGCCGCAAGCATCAATCGCGACAGGCGGTTTTCCTGGTTCGTGAATCAGCCAGAAACCATCACCTCCAATGGCGTTCATGTGTGGATACACCACCGCAATAGCGGCAGCCGCGGCCACCATGGCTTCAATGGCATTGCCGCCTTCGCGCAAAACATCGCGGCCCGCCTGTGCGGCCAAATGGTGCGGGGCCACATGCATGCCGCCCACTGCACTCAATGTACGAATCATGGCTATTCCTTTGAAAAAAGCTGGTTAACTTTTGATCAACATGATCATCAAAGCCTTTTAGTCATCCAAGGTTGACTCAAGACATATTTAACTCGTTGCGCACAACCCCCGCCTTGGCCAACATGGCATGCAACAAAACATTACAGCCAGCAGCGATGTGCTCTGGCTTGGCGTCTTCGATCTCGTTGTGACTGATGCCGTCTTTGCAAGGGATAAAGATCATTCCGCTGGGGGCCAAGCGGGCGGTGTACACCGCATCATGGCCCGCACCTGAGACCACCTGCATGTGGCTGTGACCCAGGCGCTGTGCAGCTTCGGTGACAGCTTGTGCGCATTCAGCATGGAAGGCCTGGGCCGGGTAGCTAGAAACCAATTCAATCTGGATGCTTTGGCCGGTTTCTGCTTGTAAGCGCTGCGCCATGGCCTTGACCTTATCGGCCATAGCGTCCACGCCCGCATCGGTAGGGTGGCGCAGGTCGATGCTGAATTTAACTCGTCCGGGGATGACGTTTCGGCTGTTGGGGTGGACTTGCACCATGCCCACGGTGCCGCGCCCCTCTGGCGCGTACTGCTGTGCTACAGCGACCACGGATTGCATCAAGGTGGTGGCCACTTGCAGGGCGTCGCGTCGCAAAGGCATGGGGGTTGGCCCGGCGTGCGCCTCCATGCCCATGACCGTGCAATCAAACCAGCGGATGCCCAACACCCCGGTGACCACACCAATTGTGACCCCTGCATCTTCAAGCACTGGGCCTTGCTCAATGTGGGTTTCAAAATAAGCGCCTATCGGGTGTTGCCCCGGCACCTCGGTGCCCAAGTAGCCAATGCGCTCGAGTTCTTCGCGCACAGATTTGCCATCTTGGTCGCGGGCTTGGTAAGCGTGCTCTAAAGAGAAAGCACCGGCAAACACGCCCGATCCCATCATCACTGGCACAAAACGTGAACCTTCTTCGTTGGTCCAAAAAGCCACCTCGATGGGCGCTTCGGTTTCAATGCCATGGTCGTTGAGACAGCGCACCACTTCCAAGCCAGCCAAAACGCCGTAATTGCCATCGAACTTACCGCCAGTAGGTTGCGTGTCAATGTGACTGCCCGTCATGATGGGGGGCAAATCAGGGTTGCGCCCAGGCCGTCGCATGAACACATTGCCAATTTGGTCCAAGGTCACCGTCATGCCCGCTTCGCGACCCCATTGGGTTACCAAGTCGCGTCCCTGGCGGTCTAAGTCACTCAGCGCCAAACGGCACACCCCGCCTTTGGCGGTGGCGCCAATCTGGGCCAAGTCGATCAAAGCCTGCCAAAGACGCTGGGCATTGATGCGCAAATCAGGTAAGGGGGCTGAGTCAATTTTCATAGAACAGTTCTTTGCAAATGTCGATGAGTCATGCAAGTTGTTGCCTGCAGCGGATGGTGGCTTATGCCATGATATCTGCTATGCAAAAACCGCCCCAACCCGCGCACGCAGGACTTACTCACTCGGCCAGCGTGCGCCTTCAAAGCCTTACAGCAGAGGCCTTTGCGCCTTATGGCCAAGTGTTGCAACTCGATGCTGCAGGTCAGCGCGCCATCAACCGAGGCACCAGTTCGCGCTTGGACTTGCTTGCTGATTTGGACCTGCATGGCGCTAACGGCCAAGCAGTTTTGGCGGTGTTCCATGCCCAAGCACAAAGCCCGCGCACGCCGTGCCAAATGCTTGAGCGCCACAACTGGGGCAGTCAAAGTTTTTTGCCTTTGTTGGGCGCGCGCTGCCGGCTTTGGGTGGCAACAGGCGTCGCAACCCCCGACTTGAACACCTTGGCGTGTTTTGAAGTGAGCGGTCAACAAGGTTTTACCTTGCACAAAGGTGTTTGGCACCACCCCTTAATGGCCTTAGAAGCCAGCTCGTTTTTGGTGATTGAGCGCCAAGGGCCGCAAGAGGATTGCGAGGTCTTCACCTTGCTCCAAGCCGTGCACCCGACCTGGCCTGCGGACTGACTCAGCCCCATCCGGCTTAACCCAGCGCCGAGTGGATGCGTTCGGCCAAGCGAACCAGGCTGCGGTCACTGCCCACCGGCCCGACCAATGAGATGCCTAAGGGCGCGCCTTGTCGTTGGGCCAAGGGCAAACTCAACTGCGGCAAGCCGGCTAAACCTGCACCGCACAGCATGCGCGTGGCGCGGTTGCGGTAAGCATCCAGATCGGCTTCCGAAGCAGAGATCAGCGGCGCCACATCGGGCATGGTGGGCATGAGAAGCACGCCATCGGTTCCCAATATTCGGCCAATGTGCGCGCGCCAGCGTTGGCGAAATTCCTGGGCCGAAGCCACGGTGGCGTCGCTTAGTTCAGACGCCCACTGAAACCGCTCGGCCACACCTGGTCCTAGTACAGGTGCAAAGCGCCGGATGAAAGCCCCATCCACATCCCAGGCCTCACGCCCTTGAATGGCGCGAAAGTGCCAGAACATGCTGTCAAAGTCGTCAAGCACAACGTTAAGCGTACGGGCTTTGCCAAGACACTCTTCAATTTGCCCGCGCACCGGCTTCAATGCCTTGACCGCTGCAGGTGCGGCTAAGCCCCAAATATCATTGGGGACCAGCAAGCGCACGCTGTCTGGCAAGGCTTGGGCATCTTCACCCAACAGCACATCGGCCACCCTGGCGAATGTGGGCACGTCGCGGGTAAACCAACCGCAGGTGTCCAAACTGGGCGACAAGGCCAATGTATCTTCCAAGCTAATGCGGCCGTGGCTTGGACGGATACCTACCAAACCGCAATGGTTGGCCGGTGCGCGCACCGAACCACCCGTGTCCGAGCCCAGGGCAAAGTCGCACATGCGATTGGACACGGCAGAGGCCGAACCCGAAGACGAGCCCCCGCTGATGCGCAGGGGGTCGGCGCCATTGATGGGCGAGCCAAAATGGGCGTTTTGCCCGCTCATGGAAAACGCCAGTTCATCGGTAATGGTTTTGCCCACAAATCTAGCACCTGCGTTGAGCAGGCTTTGCACCACGGGAGCGGTACGCTCTTGGATACCCGACAGCGCCAGCATGAAAGGCTGGCCGCCACTGGTCGGGTAGCCTTGAACGTGGTAGAGGTCTTTCACTCCAAAACTCAAACCAGCCAACGGCCCGGTGTGCGCGTGTGGAACGGGAACTTTGGGGTAAGGCATGAAGGCGTGGGCGGTGTCCCACAAGGCGTCGGTATGGTGGTTCATGGTGTGGTGGCTGAAGAAAAACTCAAACAGACTGGGGCTCTAAGGCACGCAAACAGCGCACGCTGTGGTTGTCTTCCAACCAACTCACATCGGGTTGCGTGGATTCACACTCAGGCTGAGCCATCGTACAGCGACTGGCAAAGGCACAGCCTTGTGGCAGTGCCGCCAGATCTGGCGGAGCACCTGCAATGGTCACCAGCCGCTGGCCCTTGGCCAAGGCCCCGTCGGCGCGGCTTTGCAACAAAGCCCGGGTATAGGGGTGGCGTGGTTGGCGAAGCAAGGTGCGCGCCGGCCCCTCTTCCACAATCCGGCCGGCATACATCACCGCAATCCGATCAGCCACCTCGACGGCGGCACCGATATCATGGGTGACAAACACCACCGCCAGTCCTAAGTCTTTTTGCAATTCTCGAAGCAACAGCAGAATTTGAATTTGCACCGTGGCGTCCAGCGCAGTGGTGGGCTCGTCGGCCAGCAGCAATTGGGGATTGCAAGCCAGGGCTAGCGCAATCATTGCGCGCTGCCGCATGCCACCTGACATTTCATGGGGATAAGCTTGAAGCCGCCGCTCGGGGCTAGGAATTCGCACCCGTTCAAAAAGAGCCAATGCGCGTTGCTGAGCCTCTTGGGCAGTGACATTTTCATGTCGACGAATGGTCTCGGTAATTTGTTGGCCCAGGCTGTAAACAGGGTCTAGAGCCAGCAAGGGCTCTTGAAAAATCATTGAAGCCACGCGCCCACGGTAGCTGCAGAGATCACTGTGCGATAGCTGTAAAACCTGCTGGTCGCCGACGCGAATGTCACCAGAAATGAGCGTGGTTTTTTTAGCGTGCAAACCAAGCAGGCTGCGCAAGGTGACACTTTTGCCCGAGCCCGATTCGCCAATTAAGGCCACCACCTCGCCGCGCTGAACACGCAAATCTACGCCACTAACGGCTTGCACGGGTTTTTTACCCCCGGTAAATGTCACATGGAGTTGCTTGACCTCCACAAAACAATCTTGAGCTGGGGCCAATTTCATGCCATCTCCTGAGGGGCTGCGCCTGATGGGTGATTTGGTGCAAGGCTATGGGCACTGCCTGACACATGCATCCAGCACGCCACCTGCTGACCGTGGGCGGTGTCGGCCAGCTCCGGCATTTTTTGGCTGCAAATGGCTTGGGCATGGACACATCGTGGGTGGAAGCGGCAGCCCGCGGGCGGATTGATGGGATTGGGCGGGTCACCAGCCAAAGGCGGCTTTTCGGTGCGCCGGTCGGGGTCCAAGGTGGGAATGGATGACAACAAAGCTTGTGTATAGGGATGTGCCGGATTGTTGAACAAGGTTTCGCTGTCGCCAATCTCAACGACTTGGCCCAAATACATCACCAATACTCGGTCGCTCATGTAACGCACCACATTCAAGTCGTGGCTGATGAAAACATATGTCAGGCCAAAGTCCTCTTTCAAATCCAACAGTAAATTCAGCACCTGGGCTTCCACCGACTTGTCCAAGGCAGACACCGCCTCATCCAAGATGATCAAGCGCGACTGCAAGGCCAGGGCGCGGGCGATGTTCACGCGCTGGCGTTGACCGCCCGAGAGTTCGTGCGGATAGCGCTCAGCAAAACGCTCGGGCGCCAAGCCAACTCGGGCCAGCAAGTCGCGCGCGCGCGCCACCGCCTCGTGATGGGGCACGCCATGCACCATGGGTCCAAAAGCAATAGAGTCTTCAATGGTCAGGCGCGGGTTCAAAGAGGCATAGCTGTCTTGGAACACCATTTGAGTTTGCCGCCGGTAGGCCTTCAATGGCAAGGCCGAGCCTCCCACGGTCTGGCCATCAAAAACCAACTCACCTTGGTCCTGAATGATCAATTGCATGAGCAAGCGCGCAGTGGTGGATTTCCCGCAACCGGACTCGCCCACGACGCCCAAGGTCTCGCCTTTGAAGACCTCAAAATCTACGCCATCGACGGCACGCACGACGCCACCGCCCTTGCCAAAAACGTCTTTTTTTAGCGGGAAGTGCTTGACCAAGCCACGCACACTGAGCATGGGCTGAGCTGGGCCGCCCAAGTCTTTGGGGGTTAAGGGCATAGCGCACTCACTGTTTGATCTCCATGGCCGAACGCAAACCGTCGGCTAACAAATTGAAGGCAATGGAGGTGATGAAAATCATCGCCCCAGGCAAAGCCGCGATCCACGGCTGTGTGTAAATTGCGGTGCGCAAGGTGTTTAACATAAGGCCCCACTCGGGCTCGGGCGGCTTAACACCAAGGCCCAAAAAGCTCAGGCCAGAGGCCAAAATCATGGCCACTGCGATCAAACTTGTGGCGTATACAAACACTGGTCCAAGCACATTGCCCAACACGTGCACCCGAACGATGGTGAAGGCTCCCGCCCCTGAGGCGCGGGCGGCATCAACAAAATCTCGCCCTCTTATTTGCGTGGTCACGCTCTCGGCCACACGGGCAATCGGTGGAATGAACACAATGGTCAAAGAAATCAGCGAATTGGTGATGCCTGCCCCTAAGGTGCCTGACAAAGCGATGGCCAGTAGAACTGAGGGAAACGCATAAAACACATCGATGGTTCGCATCATGCTGGTGTTGACCCAACCACCGGCGTAACCCGCGGTGATGCCAATGACAGAGCCGATGACAAAAGCGCAAATCACCGGCGTTATGCCAATGAACAAAGACAATCGGGTCCCTACGATCAAGCGGCTCAGCATATCGCGCCCCAACTCGTCTGTGCCCAAGGGATGGCCCGCAAAACCAATCGGTTTAAGCCTCTTGAGTATGGACGACTGGTACGGGTCCAAGGGCGCCAACCACGGCCCAAAAACAGCCAGCACCAGCAACACCAAGACCACCAAGGCTGCAAATACAGCAATTTTTTGTTGCATGAAACGCCGGCCCACAGTTTGCCAATAACCCGCTGATCTCTGCATGGCGAGCTCGGGCAACTTTTGGGAATCAACTGTGATGTTCATCTTGATTTGGAACTGGGTTTCAGCTGCGCGAAATGCGCGGGTCTAACAGGGTTTGAACAACATCAACGATCAGGTTCAAGAACACAAAAAACATGGCCAATACCAGAATAGTGCCTTGCAACAAAGGCAGATCGCGCTGAAAAATGGCCGAGTTTAATAAAGAGCCGGTGCCCGGCCAAGAAAAGACGGTCTCGATCAAAATCGAGCCACCTAATAAATAACCCAACTGCAAGCCCATCACCGCCAAAGCGGTGGGCGCGGCATTTTTGACAACGTGCAAGAAAATGCCGAAATCGGTCAGGCCTTTAGCGCGCAAACCCACAATGAACTCTTGGGCCAAGATATCACCCACCAAGGCGCGCAAGGTCCGCGAAATAATGCCCATGGGAATCACGCTCATCGTAATTGCAGGTAGGAGCATGTGCTTGAAATGCTCCCAGTCCCAGGCCCAATCGCCCGAGCCCCCGGGACCCGCTCCACCAGGGGGCAACCACATCAAGATCGATGAAAACACAATGACCAGCACCATGCCCAGCCAATAGTGGGGAACGCTAACCCCCAGCACCGAAGTCAGTGAGGCCAATTTATCGAGCCAAGAATTTTGAAAGTAACCGGCCACAAAGCCAAAAAGGCAACCGAACAAAAAGCCAATCAAGGTGGCTACCATGGCCAAGCGCAAGGTGTTGCCTACTGCCTTCATCACCTCGCTGAAGACCGGCCGGTTGCTGGCGATTGAAGTGCCCAAATCGCCCTGCAAGGCACGCCACACCCAACTCACAAACTGCTCGGGGTAAGAGCGGTTAAAACCGTAGAGTTCTTTTAACTTGGCTTGCAACTCAGCCGAAGCGTCAGGGGGCAGGATGGACACCAAGGGGTCGCCCGGCGCTAGGTGCACCAGGGCAAAACACACCAAGGCCACACCCAGCATGATTGGCAACGTGTAGAGCAGACGTCGCCACAAAAAAACAAGCATCCCATTGCTCCAAGTTGGGCAAGCCTCGAGGCTCCATTTAGGCCCTTAAGCGATTAAACAAAAGCCGGCGTGGTAAGAACCCACACCGGCTGGCCTGTGCATCAATCCATCGAAATAGGGGCTAAATCGACAAACCAGCTGCGCGCCTGAACGAGGCCTTTAACCTTGGTGCTAATAGCGCGTGGGCCGACATCGTGGGCGATCCACACGAAGGGGGCCTCTTCCACGATCCGTGCATGCAGCTTAGACAAAGCTTCGTCGCGCCTTTTGTCATCAAACTGGGTGCGCGCATCGGCAATCAGCTTGTCAAATTCAGGGTTGCCAAAATAGCCCCAATTGTTTGACACCGGCGGAAAGGTGCCTGTGCTGGTGAAACGTACCATGCCAAAGAAGGGGTCCATGGCGGCGTAGCTCACATTGATGGCATTGGCACCATTGGCAGATGGGTCCTTTGCACCCTTGCGCCAGTTGGTGAACAAGGTGTTCCACTCGATCACATCGAATTCAACATCAAAGAAGCACTGTTTGAGCGACTGCTGCACAAACTCGTTCATAGGCAAGGGCTGCATTTGGCCTGAGCCCGATGCGGAAATTTGCACCTTGACCTTGAGCGGCTTGGCTGCGCTGTGGCCTGCTTGGGACATCAAAGTTTTGCCTGCGTTCACATCGTACTTGATGTCGAACTTGGGGTTGCCCCACCAAGGGTGACCTGGGGGCACTGTACCCTTAGGCACGGCCATCATCCCACCCAACAAGGTTTTGATGCCTTCACGGTCGACACACAGGTTGGCCGCTTGCCGCACCCTTTTGTCCAACCAGGGCGAGCCATCGGCAAATGACAACTGCCAGGGCCACACATGAGGCTGAGCATTGCTTTCAATCTTGAAGCCACGCTGAGTAATTTGGGCCATCGCGTCTGGCGCCGGAGCCTCAATCCAATCTACCTGGCCACCTAGCAAAGCGGCGGTGCGAGCATTGGCCTCAGGCATCGGCAGCATGACCACGCGGTCAAGCTTGGGCACGCGCTTAGGATCCCAATACGTTTTGTTGGCCACCACTTCCAAGCGCTCACGTGGCACAAAGCGAGCCATCTTGAATGGGCCAGAGCCTGATGCGTCTGCTGCAAACGCCGTCCAAGCAGCTTTGGACTTGTCAGCAGGCGTAGCGCCTGCGGCAGCATCAAATTTTTTCTTCCAATGTGCAGGCGAGGCCATGAACAAATTGGTCAGGTTCAGAGGCAAAAAAGCATCGGGTTCGCTGGTGGTAAGTTCCACTGTTAAATCGTCAATTTTGCGAGCGCTGCGCAAAGTGGGCATGCGCGAAGCAGT
>CANHXV010000051.1 GCA_947464665.1 Comamonadaceae bacterium | reverse complement strand
CGCTTGTTGTCGCCCACTGGCGTGGAATGGGATCATGCGGTCACATACTGGAAAACATTGCAGTCCGATGCAGGTGCGCACTTCGATGCCGTGGTTGAAATCAATGCAGCCGACATCGTGCCCCAAGTCACCTGGGGTACTTCACCCGAAATGGTGCTTGGCATCAATGGCATCGTGCCCGATCCTGACAAAGAAAAAGATGCCAACAAGCGCGATGCCATTGAGCGCGCCCTCACCTACATGGGACTTCAACCTGGCAAAGCTCTGAACGATATTTTTGTCGACAAAGTCTTCATTGGCTCGTGCACCAACAGCCGCATTGAGGACATGCGTGAGGCAGCCGCTTTGGTTAAAAAGTTGGGTCAAAAAGTTTCAAAAACAGTCAAGTTGGCCATGGTGGTACCAGGCTCTGGCTTGGTCAAAGAACAAGCCGAGCGCGAAGGCCTGCACGAAATTTTCAAGGCCGCTGGCTTTGAATGGCGTGAACCTGGTTGCTCCATGTGCTTGGCCATGAATGCCGACCGCTTAGAGCCCGGTGAGCGTTGCGCCAGCACCAGCAACCGCAACTTTGAAGGCCGTCAAGGCGCTGGCGGACGCACTCACTTGGTCAGCCCTGCCATGGCTGCTGCTGCGGCCATTCATGGTCACTTTGTGGACATTCGTCAGTTTGCCTAAAAAGGAATCCACATGCAAAAATTCAATGTACACAAAGGCCTCGTGGCGCCAATGGACCGCGAAAACGTTGACACAGACGCCATCATTCCCAAGCAGTTCTTAAAGTCGATTCGCAAAACAGGCTTTGGTCCCAATCTTTTTGACGAATGGCGCTACTTGGATGCAGGCTTTCCTGGTCAAGACCCTGCCAGCCGCAAACCCAATCCGGACTTCATTCTCAATCAGGCGCGCTATCAAGGCGCCTCCATTTTGCTGGCTCGCAAAAACTTTGGGTGCGGCTCATCCCGCGAGCACGCGCCATGGGCTATTGACCAATATGGTTTTCGCGCAGTCATTGCACCCAGCTATGCCGATATTTTTTTCAACAACTGTTTTAAAAACGGTTTGTTGCCCATCGTGCTGCCCGAAAACGTCGTGGCCAAACTATTTGATGAAGTGGCTGCATTTCCTGGTTATCAACTCACCATTGACCTTGAACGCCAAGTGGTGGTTCGTGCACAAGGTGAAGAGATTCCATTCGACGTTCAAGCTTTTCGCAAATACTGCTTGATCAACGGCTTGGATGACATCGGTTTAACGTTGCGCCATGCAGAGAAAATCAAAAGCTTCGAAGCAGAACGTTTAGCGACGAAGCCATGGTTGGCGCACATTGCCTAAACATCGACAATACAAAACGCATCTTTTTTTAAAGTCTTTACATCATGAAAATTGCAGTTCTGCCGGGTGACGGCATTGGCACCGAAATCGTTGCAGAAGCAGTCAAGGTCCTGCATGCGCTCGATTTGAAATTCGAAATGGAAGAAGCCTTGGTGGGCGGCGCCGCATATGAAGTCCACGGGCACCCTTTGCCAGATTCCACACTGAAGCTCGCCAAAGAATCGGACGCCATTTTGTTTGGTGCTGTAGGCGACTGGAAATACGACAAACTTGACCGCCCCTTGCGCCCTGAACAAGCTATTTTGGGCTTACGCAAAAACTTGGGCTTGTTCGCCAACTTCCGACCCGCCATTTGCTACGAGCAATTGGTGGGTGCCTCCAGCCTCAAGCCTGAACTCATTTCAGGCCTTGACATTTTGATCATTCGGGAACTCACGGGCGACATTTACTTTGGTCAACCTCGTGGACGCCGTGTCGCCACAGATGGTCATTTCCCTGGCGCAGAAGAAGCTTTTGACACGATGCGTTATTCACGCCCCGAAATCGAACGCATTGCCCATGTGGCCTTCCAAGCTGCTCGCAAACGCAGAAAAAAATTAACCAGTGTTGACAAGTCCAATGTGCTTGAGACCTTCCAGTTCTGGAAAGATGTGGTCACCGATGTCCACAAAGAATATCCCGATGTGGCGCTCGATCACATGTATGTTGACAACGCAGCCATGCAATTGGTCAAAGAACCCAAGAAATTTGACGTGGTGGTCACCGGCAACATGTTTGGCGACATATTGTCCGACGAAGCTTCCATGCTCACAGGCTCCATTGGCATGTTGCCATCGGCCAGTTTGAACAGCAAAAACCAAGGCTTGTACGAGCCCAGCCACGGCAGCGCACCCGACATCGCTGGTAAGGGTATTGCAAACCCATTGGCTACAATACTGTCCGCAGCCATGATGTTACGTTTTTCACTGAACCAAGCCCAATCCGCCGATCGCATTGAAACGGCGGTGAAATCTGTATTGGCTTCAGGTTTGCGCACGATTGACATCTGGTCAGAAGGCACACAAAAGGTCAGCACGCGCGAAATGGGCGAAGCTGTTGTTAAAGCAATTACGAAAACGACAAAGAGCTGATAACTCAAAACTCGTCATGCCCTTCCGGCTCGACGAGTCGGAATCTCAAAATTAAATTGAAAGGGTGATGACATGAAATTGGTAGGACTTGTAGGCTGGCGTGGCATGGTTGGCTCCGTCTTGATGGACCGCATGCAAGCCGAGGGCGACTTTGGTTTGATAGAACCTTTGTTCTTCTCCACCTCCAACTCTGGCGGCAAAGCGCCCGCCATGGCCAAAAACGAGACAAGCTTGAAAGATGCTTTCAGCATCGATGCATTGAAACGTTGCGACATCATCATCACCGCTCAAGGCGGTGACTACACCACCGAAGTTTTCCCCAAGCTGCGTGCCTCTGGCTGGAGTGGCCACTGGATTGATGCTGCTTCTACGCTGCGCATGGACAAAGACGCGATCATCATTTTGGATCCTGTGAACATGTCCGTCATTCAAACTGCATTGAAAAATGGTGGCAAAAATTGGATTGGCGGCAACTGCACTGTCAGCTGTATGTTGATGGGTGTTGGCGCTTTGTACAAAGCCGGTTTGGTCGAATGGATGAGCACCCAAACCTACCAAGCAGCCTCAGGTGGCGGCGCGCAACACATGCGCGAATTACTCACACAATACGGCACCTTGAATGCAGAAGTGAAAGCTTTGCTCGACGACCCCAAGAGTGCCATTTTGGAAATCGATCGCAAAGTCATTGACAAACAACGATCTCTGAGTGGCACTGAAACTGTCAACTTTGGCGCACCTCTCGGCGGCTCTCTCATTCCTTGGATCGACAAAGATCTGGGCAATGGTATGTCCAAAGAAGAATGGAAAGGCATGGCCGAATCCAACAAAATTTTGGGCTTGGGCGAAGGCTTCAACAAGCCAGCTATTCCTGTCGATGGCTTTTGCGTTCGTGTGGGAGCCATGCGTTGTCACAGTCAGGCTCTCACCTTCAAGCTGAAAAAAGACGTCCCGCTCTCCGACATCGAAGCCATGATCGCTGCCGACAATCAGTGGGTCAAAGTGATCCCCAACACACGCGAAGCCACCTTGCAACACCTCACACCTGTTGCAGTAACTGGCACCATGACCATTCCTGTGGGCCGTATTCGTAAGTTGGCCATGGGCTCTGAGTATCTTGGCGCCTTCACCATTGGCGATCAATTGCTGTGGGGCGCCGCAGAACCTTTGCGCCGCATGCTGCGTATTTTGTTAGCCGCTTAAAAGAAGCTTGACCCTGCGAGCACCACTCTGCCAACTTAAACATTCAAAAATGACTCGTCCCCAAACCCTAACCAGCCTCCGTGTTGGACTTCTCAGCGTCATAGGCTTTGGTATTGGCTTGAGTTGTCTAAGTCTGAGTGTTCACGCACTGACACTTGCAGGTATCGAAGTGCAATCGCACAAAGGCGAGCCATTGCGTGCCGAGATCAGCGTTGCCAGTGCGACAGCTGAAGAATGGGGTCAATTGGTCGTTAAGCTTGCGTCTGCAGAAAGATTCTCGCAACTGGGCTTGGTTTTCACACCTGCTATCGGTGAATTACAACTTGAGCTTGTTGAAACAACAGATGGCATCAAGCGAATTCGTTTGTTCAGCCCGCAAGCTTTCTCCGATAATTTTGTGGATCTTTTGATAGAAGCACAAACTGCATCTGGCAAATGGGTGAAAGCATTCACTTTGATGCTCAAACCTGCACCAGTTAAAGTCGAGGCGCCAATCAAACTACCCCAAGCGGCAAACCCGCAGGCACAGGCTCAACAAGCTCCCACTGAACACGTCGTTCAAAAAGGCGAAAGTGCCAGTCAAATTATTCAAAAGTGGCTTTCTGAAGACATGAGCACGCAACAAATGTTGGTCGCGTTACTCAAAAATCAGCCAGACGCCTTCATTGAGGGCAATGTGAATTTGCTGCGTGCAGGTGCCGTGCTTAAAGCGCCATCAGATACGGCTGTTCGCGCTATCGATGCTGATGATGCACGTCAATTTCTCATCGCACAGCAAAAAGACTTTATCGCATTTTCTCAGGCAGCTGCGCAAAATCCTCGTTCAATCAATGCGCAAGCACCTTCCCGTCAAATGACTGGCAAGGTAGGGCAAGAAGAGGCCGCTGCCAACACAGCAAGCGCGACGATAGACCAACTGAAACTTTCTCAAGCCAACATAGAAAAACAAAACGCTGAAACAAGATTGGCTGCCCAGCGCGCTTTGAAAGATGCTCAAAAACAATTAGATTCGCTTCAAAGCAATGTCAACCAACTGATGCAGCTCACTGCTTCAGTCCCCCTGAGTGTGGGTCAAACAATCCCAAGCATTCAACACAAATCGGCCGATAGCGGCAGTGGTTTTTTCAACTTAAACCGTCTGCTTGAAGCACCTCATCGAAACGCTTACCTTTGGGCTGCCCTAGCCCTCTTGGGTGTCCTTGCTGTTTGGGCAGGGCTTCGAATCCAAGGTCGAAAAACAAAGAATGGCATGAGTACTTTGATACCCTCTGAAGACATTGGAAAATCTACCGGACTTGCGTCACCAAATGCAAAGTTGGAGATGCCAGCCAGTCTCGCAGAGCTTGATTTGAATTTAGATTTAAATCCCAAAGCACGCCATCCGATTGGCGGGTTCAGGTCGCCTGCTAGCACCGAGACGCTTCAGTGAGAGTTGCTCTGGGCATCTCCTACAACGGCCAACCCTATCAAGGCTGGCAAAGCCAGAGCACGGGGCTGACCATCCAAGATAAATTGGAAAAGGCCCTCCAAGAATTCACCACACACAAAGTCACCACGCTTTGCGCGGGCCGGACCGACGCTGGCGTTCATGGTTTGATGCAAGTGGTTCACTTTGATTCGCCCCTAGAGCGCGACATGGCCTCTTGGGTGCGCGGCACCAATCGCTATTTACCCGATGACATTTCTGTTCAATGGGCGCAAGAAGTCCCATTTGAGTTTCATGCGCGGGGTAGCGCTTTATCACGCCGCTACGCCTATATTCTGCTGGAGTCACCCGTTCGCCCCAGCTTGGAGTTTGGCCGTGCGGGCTGGGTTTATCGCAACTTAGACGAAAAAAGCATGCGCCAAGCCTCTCAATACCTGCTGGGTGAGCACGACTTCACATCTTTCAGGGCCAGCAGCTGCCAAGCTTTATCGCCCGTCAAAACCATGCTGCGCGTCGATATTCACAAGCATGGACCTTACTGGCGTTTTGAGTTTGAAGGCAACGCCTTTTTGCACCACATGATTCGCAACATCATGGGGTGCATGGTCACCATTGGCCAAGGTTTTCAAGCGCCAGAATGGATGACCGAGGTGATTGAAAGCAAACGTCGCGATGCAGCCTCCCCCACGTTTTCGCCAAACGGTTTGTATTTTCAGGGCCCAGTCTATGATCCCAAATGGGGTCTACCCACCACGACCCCCCCTTTTCACTGGTTGCCATGAGCACTGCCGTGCACAACACCTTCATCAAAATTTGTGGTCTTACTCTTGAAGCCGATGTCTTAGCCTGCACCAAAGCTGGGGTCAATGCCATAGGTTTTGTGATGTACCCCCTAAGCGCCAGATATGTTTCTCCCAAACGTGCTGGCATCTTGGCTAAATTATTGCCTCCCGGTACCACGCCAGTCCTTTTATTTGTCAATGCTAGCCTAGAAGACGTTCTAGCGGCCTGCCAAGCTGTCCCCAACGCCCTGCTTCAATTTCATGGCGACGAATCCCCTGCTGAATGCGAACGTTTGGCCCAAGCCGTTCGTCGCCCCTACTGGCGTGCAGCCCGAATTCCCGCAGACTACACCGATTCTTTTGACTTGGTAAAATTCGCCCATGATTACTCAAATGCCCAAGCCATTCTGCTCGACACCCATGTTGACGGATACGGTGGTGGCGGGAAAACATTCAATTGGTCACAGCTTCCTCCAAACGTCAACGCTCACCTCGTTTTGAGTGGTGGATTGACGCCTGCAAATGTGACCGATGGCATTCGAACGCTTCGGTCCAAAGCCCTGTCTTTAGCCGTTGATGTCAGCTCGGGTGTCGAGCTAGAGGGCCGAAAAGGCCTGAAAGACGCCCGAAAAATCCAAGAATTTGTGGCTGCTGTGAAAGCAGCCGATGCCATTGAGTAACAACATGAACGAATATCAGCAACCCGATGCCTCTGGCCACTTCGGCATTTATGGCGGCAGTTTTGTCAGCGAAACCCTGACACACGCCATTTTAGAATTGCGCGCCGCCTACGCCAAGTACCAAAACGACCCTGCTTTTTTGGCTGAGTTCAAATACGAACTGGCGCACTTTGTGGGACGCCCCTCGCCCATCTATCATGCTGCCCGCATGAGCCGCGAAGTAGGTGGTGCGCAAATTTATTTGAAGCGCGAAGACCTGAACCATACCGGCGCTCACAAAATCAACAACACCATTGGGCAGGCCATGCTGGCCAAGCGCATGGGCAAGCCCCGCATCATTGCCGAGACAGGCGCCGGACAACACGGCGTAGCAACTGCCACCATCTGTGCGCGTTATGGCTTGGAATGTGTGGTTTACATGGGATCAGAAGATGTGAAGCGTCAGAGCCCCAATGTTTATCGCATGAAATTGCTGGGCGCCACCGTGGTACCCGTCACTTCTGGTAGCCGCACATTGAAAGATGCCTTGAATGAAGCCATGCGCGATTGGGTGGCCAACGTCGACAACACCTTCTATATCATTGGCACTGTGGCAGGCCCACACCCCTACCCCATGATGGTCCGCGATTTCCAAAGTGTCATTGGCAACGAATGTCTTGAACAAATGCCCACTCTTTTGGCACAAACAGGACTGCACAGCCAACAACCCGATGCTGTCATTGCCTGTGTGGGCGGCGGGTCCAACGCCATGGGTATTTTTTACCCTTACATCAACCACAAGAACACTCGCCTGATTGGCGTAGAAGCGGCAGGTGAAGGCTTAGAGAGCGGCAAGCACTCGGCTTCTTTGCAACGCGGCAGCCCAGGTGTCTTGCATGGTAACCGGACCTACATTTTGCAAGACGACAACGGTCAAATTACCGAGACGCACAGCATCAGCGCCGGCCTCGATTACCCCGGCGTTGGCCCCGAACACGCCTTCCTTAAAGACATCGGCCGAGCAGAGTATGTGGGCATCACCGACCAAGAAGCCTTAGATGCGTTTCACTATTTGTGCCGCACCGAAGGCATCATTCCCGCCCTCGAATCAAGCCATGCTGTGGCCTATGCCAAAAAATTGGCTGCCACCCTGAAGCCTGATCAATCCATTTTGGTCAACCTGTCTGGGCGCGGTGACAAAGACATCGGCACAGTGGCTGACCTTAGTAAAGCCGACTTTTATTGCCGGCCAAGTTGTCAGGGCCAAGGCGTCAAAGGTGGCTTGCCCATGAGCGAGCAGCCCGTGAAAGTTTTCAAATGAGTCGCATTGAAACTACGTTCCAACATCTGAAGACCGCAGGTCGCAAGGCCTTGATTCCCTACGTCACCGCAGGCTATCCTTTTGCAGACGTCACGCCCGAACTCATGCACGCCATGGTGGATGCGGGCGCTGATGTCATTGAATTGGGCGTGCCTTTCAGCGACCCCTCAGCCGATGGCCCGGTGATTCAAAAGGCCGGCGACAAAGCCTTGGCCTTTGGCATTGGCACCTCGCATGTGATTGACATGGTGAAAGTCTTTCGCAAGAAAAACAGTGCAACACCCGTTGTTTTAATGGGCTACGCCAACCCCATAGAGCGCTATGACTTAAAACACGGCAAAGACAGCTTCATTCGCGATGCATCCAAAGCTGGTATTGATGGGGTCTTGGTGGTGGACTACCCACCTGAAGAATGCGTTGAATTTGCCGCCAAATTGCGCGCCCACAAAATGGACCTGATCTTTCTGCTGGCGCCCACCAGCACCGATCAGCGCATGCAACAAGTAGCCGATGTGGCCAGTGGTTATGTCTACTACGTATCCCTGAAGGGGGTCACTGGGTCTGGGTCCTTGAACACGGCTGAAGTCGAAGCCATGTTGCCCCGTATTCGTCAAAAAGTGAGTATTCCCGTGGGCGTTGGCTTTGGCATCCGCGATGCTCAAACTGCAAAGGCCATTGGCAAAGTGGCCGATGCTGTCGTCATTGGTAGCAAAATCATTCAATTGATCGAAAATGAACCTCGCGATAAAGTCGCCACAGTGGCTGGTACTTTCTTGCGCGAAATTCGTCAGGCCATGGACGCCTGATCAACACCTAAGGAAATCGACATGAGTTGGCTCGAAAAACTGCTTCCCCCCAAAATTCTGCACACTGACCCAGCTGACCGTCGCAGTGTGCCTGAAGGCTTGTGGATCAAGTGCCCCAAGTGCGAGTCCGTGCTTTACAAAAATGACTTAGAGCAAAATCAAAATGTCTGCCCTTCCTGCAGTCACCACCACCGAATGGGCGCTCGGGCCCGTTTGAACAGTTTTTTAGACAACGAAGGGCGCTACGAAATTGGCCAAGAGGTGGTACCCGTAGACGCCTTGAAATTCAAAGACAGCCGCAAGTACCCCGAACGCATCAAAGAAGCCATGAGCAACACAGGTGAAACCGATGCCTTGGTGGTCATGGGCGGCGCCATCCACAGCATCAATGTGGTCGCGGCATGTTTTGAATTTGACTTCATGGGCGGTAGCATGGGCTCTGTGGTTGGTGAGCGATTTGTGCGGGGCGTTGAAACAGCCATCGAGCAAAAAGTACCCTTCATTTGCTTCACGGCAACGGGTGGCGCTCGCATGCAAGAAGGCCTTTTGTCTTTGATGCAGATGGCCAAAACCAATGCCGCACTCACTAGGTTGGCCAAAAAAGGCTTACCCTATATCAGCGTCTTAACAGACCCCACCATGGGCGGTGTATCGGCTGGTTTTGCTTTCATGGGCGATATTGTCATCGCTGAACCCAAGGCCCTGATTGGCTTTGCGGGCCCCCGCGTGATTGAAAGCACCGTGCGCGTCACCTTGCCAGAGGGTTTCCAGCGCGCCGAGTTCTTGCAAGAAAAAGGCGCCATCGACTTCATTTGCGATCGCCGAGAATTGAAAATGAGCATTGCCAACACCTTGGCCATGCTGACACGTCAATCGGCCGACGCGGTTAGCTGATTCACTTTAAGCAGCGAACAAAAGTTTGCTGCGCTTAGAACGCCCCATGTTGCAAACCTGCCAGCAACATGCCGGCAATTTGCAAAATGACCAGCAACACCAAGGGCGACAAATCAATGCCGCCTGGCTGAGGCAAAGCGTTTCGAATAGGCGCCAACCAAGGCTCTACCAATCGGGATAAAAGCATCATGCTGCCGCTGTTGGGCTGCACCCAAGACAAGACGGCGTACAGCAAAATAATGACGCTGAGGCCAGATACCAGCCAGTGCAAGACGCCGAACAGACTGGCCACCAAAATACCCAGAAAAGCAGCTTGTGTGCCTGTGAGCACCCACATGGCAGTGACATGGCTCAATTTCATCAACCATGCCGCGACCAGACTGGCCGTATCCAAGCGACCCATGGCTGGCAAAAAACGCCTGAGCGGCATTACCATCCAGTCGGTGACCGCAAAGACAAAGCGCCCAATGGGGTTCTGAAAAGGCAGGCGCTGCCATTGCATCACCAATCGCATGAGGCAGGCGCCGCCCACCAAACCGGTGGCAACATCCAAGATCAAATTGACAATTTGTAGAAACACAGAAGTCCTCCGAGTCCTCAAATCATAGCTTGAGCCCGAAGCAATCGTAAAATAACGGGTTCCCGCTGAATTTCAGCGTAATTAAGGGCTTTTTACAGCCCCCACATCAGAAGCTTCCCACATGTCAGACACGCCAGCAGAAAATCAAACCGCCCCCATCGTTGACGAGAATCAACTGATTGCCGAGCGCAGAAACAAGCTCAAGACGATGCGAGAAGCTCAAAAAGAGGGGAGAGGCGTTGCGTTTCCCAATGACTTCAAACCCGAAGATCGCGCCGCAGGTTTGACCCATGCCCATGGTGAGAAGGCGCCTGAAACTTTAAAAGGCGAAGGCATTGTTCCAACCACAGCCAAAATTGCAGGCCGCATGATGCTCAAGCGCGTGATGGGCAAAGCCAGTTTTGCCACCTTGCAAGACGCCACAGGTCGCTTCCAAATTTATGTCACGCGCGACGACATTGGCGAAGAAGCCTACAACGATTTCAAGCATTGGGACCTGGGTGACATCGTGGCGGCCGAAGGCTATTTGTTCAAAACCAAAATGGGCGAATTGTCCTTGCATGCCTCCAGCGTGCGCATGCTGACGAAAAGTCTGCGCCCCATGCCAGACAAGTTTCATGGTGTGGCTGACCAAGAAATCAAATACCGCCAGCGCTATGTAGATCTGATGATGGACGAAGATGCGCGCAAACGTTTCACCGCCCGCAGCAAAGCCGTCAGCGGTCTTCGCGACTTCATGGTCAAACACGACTTCTTGGAAGTTGAAACACCCATGTTGCATCCTATTCCTGGCGGTGCCAACGCTCGCCCCTTTGTCACGCACCACAATGCGCTTGACCAAGAAATGTACTTGCGCATTGCGCCTGAGTTGTACTTGAAACGCTTGTTGGTGGGGGGGTTTGAGCGGGTGTTCGAAATCAACCGCAACTTTCGCAACGAAGGCATTTCCGTTCGCCACAACCCCGAATTCACCATGATGGAGTTCTACGCGGCTTATTGGAACTACCAAGACTTGATGGGCTTTACCGAAGAGCTGGTGCGGGATGCGGCTATGAACGCCGTTGGTCATTTGCAACTGAGCTATGGCGGTAAACCCGTCGATTTAGCCAAGCCTTTTGAGCGCCTCACCATTCGGGAAGCCATTGTGAAGCACACAGACGCTGGCGACAAAGTTGACGACGCAACATGGCTCATTCAAGCCCTGCAAAAACTGGGCATGAGCGAAGCCAAGAACAAATTGTCTAAAAAATCATTGGCCGGCTTGCAAGTTTTGTACTTTGAAGAAACTGTCGAAGACAAATTGTGGGAACCCACGTTCATCATGGAACACCCCACCGAAATTTCACCCTTGGCACGCGCCAACGACCTTCGCCCTGAAGTCACAGAGCGCTTTGAGCTCTACATCACTGGCCGTGAATTTGGTAATGGGTTTTCAGAATTGAACGACGCTGAGGACCAAGTGGCTCGCTTTCAAGCGCAAGTGGACGCCAAGGACAGCGGTGACGATGAGGCCATGTTCTTTGACCACGACTTTGTGCGTGCCTTGGAATATGGCATGCCGCCCGCTGGTGGTTGCGGCATTGGCATAGACCGTTTGATGATGTTGCTGACAGACAGCCCCAGCATTCGCGATGTGATT
>CANHXV010000050.1 GCA_947464665.1 Comamonadaceae bacterium | reverse complement strand
TTTGACCAACGATCCGATGGAAGCCACTTACATTGGTATCAACATGTGGAAGCAGGCTGTTGAAAAGGCCAAGTCTACTGATACAGACAAAGTGATTGCTGCCATGGCAGGTCAGACCTTCACAGCACCTAGCGGCATCACATCCAAAATGGATGAGAAAAACCACCACCTGCACAAGTCTGTGTTCATTGGTGAGATCAAAGCTGATGGCCAATTCAATGTGGTCTGGAAAACACCAGGCCCTGTGAAAGCCAAGCCATGGAGCCCCTACATTCCTGGCAATGACAAAAAGCCTGACGAGCCCGCTAAGAAGTAATTTTTGAAGCTCGTCCCAGAGGAAGGACGATTTCGTCCTTCCTCTTTTTTTTGTAAACCCAAAAGACGAAACATGATTCGATTGAGAACTTGGCCGGTGATTTTTTTGCTGGTGTCATTCTTGGCAATGGCTTTTTTGGCCAGCCCTGCAAGGGCAATGAGCCTGGCAGAAATGAAGGGATTGGTTGAAGGCGACACCGATCAAAGAATTGAGACCCTGAACAAAGTTGTTGCGCAGGGTGATGAAAAGACAGTGGTATTTTTGCAAGCTTTGGCTGACGATGCTGTCAAAGTTGCAGGCGACAAAATTTGGATTGTTCGCGAGAGCTTCGGAGCTGGCAAAGCGATTGATCCGCTGACGGGGCAAAAACAAGATTTACCTGCAGATGCTCAAGATGTGGTGAGCAATAACCGCTTTCGCAGTGAAATTGAAACAGCCCTAGCGGCTTTGAAGCTATTCAGCAGCGACGTGCGCTCGCGTCAACTGGCAGCCAAGGCATTGCTCAAAGAACCAGACGTAAGCAAGCTGCTTGTTTTGAACAAGGCGCTGGCGCAAGAGCAAGACGCCAAGATTTTAAATTTACTCCAATTTGCCAAAGCTGCCGCTCAACTGGGCGATGCCGATGTTGCGGTTCGCTTGGAATCTGCAAAGCGCTTGGCTGAAAGCCAAACGCCTGAAACACAACTTCTTTTGAATGAGCGTCTGGCGCAAGAAACAGACGCGCAAGTGAAAGCACAGCTTCGAAAATCTCTGACCGCCATCGAAGGTGCTTTAAAAACGGGTGAACGATTAGGTGCCTTGTTCACAGGCGTGAGTTTGGGCTCTATTTTGTTGCTGGTGGCACTCGGCTTGGCCATCACCTATGGCCTTATGGGTGTGATCAACATGGCCCACGGTGAACTGATGATGATTGGCGCATATGCTACATACGTAGTTCAGATGTTGTTCCGTCAGTATTTGCCAGCTTATTTCGATGCCTACTTGTTGTTGGCTGTGCCTTTGTCTTTCCTGGCATCTGCTTTGGTAGGTGCATTTTTAGAGCGCACGGTCTTGCGTTTTTTGTATGGCCGACCTTTGGAGTCCTTGTTGGCCACTTGGGGCATCAGCCTGATTTTGATGCAAGCCGTTCGCTCCCTATTTGGCGCGCAAAACGTAGGCGTAGAAAACCCCTCTTGGATGAGTGGCGGTATTCAGGTCCTCTCCAATTTAAGCTTGCCCTACAACCGCTTGGTGATCATTGTATTTGCGGTGGCTGTTCTGCTGGCCATGACCCTGGTCATTGGCAAAACTCGCTTGGGTCTTTTTGTTCGGGGTGTGACTCAAAACCGGCCCATGGCTTCTTGCATGGGCGTGAATACTGCACGCATTGATACCTACGCTTTCGCATTGGGCTCTGGCATTGCAGGACTTGCGGGTTGCGCACTAAGCCAAGTCGGCAATGTGGGCCCCGATTTAGGGCAGAGCTACATCGTTGACGCTTTCATGGTGGTTGTGCTTGGGGGGGTTGGGCAGTTGGCTGGAACTGTCTATGCTGCTTTAGGTCTGGGTTTGGTGAACAAACTGCTGGAAGGCGTGACGGGTGCTGTGCTTGCCAAAATTTGTGTGCTTGTGTTCATCATCATCTTCATCCAAAAACGGCCACAAGGTATTTTTGCCATGAAGGGCCGGAGCGCGGAGGCTTGAGATGAATACTTTGAATCAGTCAAAAATGCTATTGCCTGGACGCGAGCCTTTGTTCACACGCAAGGGCTGGACCGGATTCCTGGCGGCGCTCTTGTTCGTGTGCCTTTGTGTGCCACTGATGAATTTGATGCTGCCTCAAGGTCATTGGTTGCACTTTAGCGACTACGCAGTCAGTTTGGTTGGCAAAATCATGTGCTATGCCATCTGCGCGTTGGCCATGGATTTGATTTGGGGTTACACGGGCATTTTGTCTTTAGGGCATGGTTTGTTTTTTGCCATTGGTGGCTATGCCATGGGCATGTACCTCATGCGTCAAATTGGCACTGACGGTAATTACAAAAGTAACTTGCCCGATTTCATGGTGTTTCTTGACTGGAAAGAACTGCCTTGGCATTGGGCCTTGTCGGATAGCTTTGTAGCCACCCTGTTTTTAATTGTGCTGGTGCCTGCGGTGGTGTCGGGTGTTTTTGGTTATTTCGCTTTCAGATCACGCATCAAGGGAGTTTACTTTTCTATCATCACGCAGGCCATGACCTTTGCGGCCATGTTGCTGTTCTTCCGAAACGAAACAGGCTTCGGTGGCAACAATGGCTTCACGGACTTCAAGCGAATTTTGGATTTGCCCTTGGCCACGCCCAACACGCGCATGATTTTGTTTGTGCTGACGGGCTTGACCTTGCTCGGATTCTTTTTGATGGCCCGTTGGCTCATTCGCAGTAAATTTGGTCGAGTGCTTCAAGCTATTCGCGATGCTGAATCGCGCGTCATGTTCTCTGGGTATTCGCCCTTGCCCTACAAGCTCAGCATTTGGGTTATTTCTGCCGTCATGTGTGGTGTGGCAGGTGCTTTGTATGTACCGCAAGTGGGCATCATCAACCCTGGTGAAATGAGCCCTGCTAACTCCATTGAAATTGCAGTTTGGGCGGCTGTGGGAGGTCGCGGCAGTTTGATTGGGCCCGTCGTGGGTGCATTCTTGGTGAATGGTGCTAAGAGTTGGTTGACTGTCACGGCCCCTGAGTTTTGGTTGTATTTCTTGGGCGCATTGTTCATTGTTGTGACCTTGTTCTTGCCCCAAGGTGTGGTGGGCTTGTTGCAGCGCTTGAAGGGAGGTCGTTCATGACCCCCGATCTCTTAAAGCAAGGCGCTCAGCGAGTGGCTCAGCGCCTTGAGAAAGTCAGCGTCGATACAGCGTCTGGTGGACGAGATGCCAGTTATGGCCGCGTGCATACATCTGGCGAAGTGGATGTATCTCATGGCCGTATTTTGTATTTGGAAGATGTGAGCGTGAGCTTTGACGGTTTCAAGGCCATCAACAAACTCTCACTTGACATTGCGCCTGGTGAGTTGCGTTGCATCATTGGCCCTAACGGTGCTGGCAAGACCACCATGATGGACATTATCACAGGCAAAACACGCCCTGATGAAGGGCAGGTGTTCTTTGGTAGCACCATTGATTTACTGCGCCACAACGAACCCGAAATTGCGCAATTAGGGATTGGCCGTAAATTTCAAAAGCCCACTGTGTTTGAGAATCTCACTGTTTTTGAAAACTTGGAGCTTGCACTGAAGACACCTAAGGATGTGAAGTCCTCCATGTTTTTCAAACTAGATTCAGTTCAATCTGATCGATTGGCGGAAGTGCTGCACACCATTCACCTGGCCGACAGCGTACTCACGCAAGCTGGCAATTTGAGCCATGGTCAGAAGCAATGGCTGGAAATTGGCATGTTGCTCATGCAAGGCCCCAAGCTCTTGTTGCTGGACGAGCCTGTGGCTGGTATGACCGACCATGAAACAGAACGTACAGCCGAGTTGTTTTTAAGCCTCAAGGGCAAGCACTCCTTGATGGTGGTCGAACACGACATGGGCTTCATCAAAACCATCTCTGACATCGTGACAGTGCTGTGCGATGGCTCGGTGTTGGCCCAAGGCACCTTGGATCAAGTTCAAGCCGATGAGCGTGTGATTGAAGTTTATTTAGGCCGTTGAGAAGAGGCATTGAGATGAATTTAACGGTACAAAATATTCAGCAGTATTACGGCGGTTCCCACATCTTGCGCGATGTGAGTTTGGAAGCCAAGCTCGGTGAGGTGACTGTTTTGTTAGGCCGCAATGGTGTAGGTAAAACCACCTTGTTGAAATCCTTGATGGGAGTTGTGCCTATCAAGAGTGGGTCGGTTGTTTTAGGCGGCCAAGACCTGACGCGAGCAACACCCTATGAACGCGCGCGCGCCGGTGTGGGCTATGTGCCTCAGGGTCGCGAAATCTTTGCTCGCTTAACTGTGGAAGAAAACTTGCAAATGGGTTTGGCCACGCAACCAGGCGGCACCCCTATTCCCCCCGAACTGTTTGAATTGTTTCCCGTTCTCAAGCAAATGCTTCACAGACGTGGCGGCGATTTGTCTGGAGGTCAGCAACAACAACTGGCCATTGCGCGTGCATTAGCGGCCAAGCCCAAGCTGCTTATTTTGGACGAGCCCACTGAGGGCATTCAGCCCAGCATCATCAAAGACATTGGCCGAGTGATTCGCAAATTGGCGGATGTGGGCTTGCAAGGCCAACGCATGGCTGTGTTGTTGTGCGAGCAGTATTACGACTTTGCAGAAGAGTTGGCCGACGCTTACATGGTGATGGAACGCGGCGAGGTGATTGCCAAGGGCCCGGGCCATGAGATGCAAGCCAAGGGCATTCGCCAGTTGGTGGCGATTTAAACGCTCCAAATTCTGGGTGGCGAGCTGGGCAAGGCCCACAGCGTGTGACGCCAAGAGGCCCAAACTTGCTTGAGCAAGTCCATGGTGGGTTCAACCAAGGGTGACATGACGCGCAGTACAAGGACTTGCGGATGCGCACACGTGATGCCAGCTTGGTGTTTCAAGGGATGTGCTTCTATCACTTCGCGTGCAGCCTCCAGTGCTTTTTCGGCACGCTTAGGTTCAATGGCTGTGCCTGCCGCAAACACCAAGCTGGCCAAACATTTTTGCCCTGCCAAGCCCAGGGGGCTGTTAAGCCAGCGTGTGTCGCTGCCTCGAATATTGCCTTTTTCCAACCACACACCCGAAATTTCCAAATGTTGTTGAAAGTGGCCTTGCGTAAATGACAGATTGGAAGTGGGAAGCCCTAAAGCCGCCACATCCCAAGCAATCAGTTCTGCACCTGGGTCCAAATTGAAGATGGCGCGATTAGTGGCTTCACAGTCGTTGTAGGCAATGGCTTCCAGCGGTAGCCACTCCAGCCTAGCGCCATCAGCGACGTGTGCTACAACTTGCTGAAGAGCAGGGTGCCCCCCCGATTTGTAAAACCGAGTAGCGCCAGGCGTGCTGACCAAGCCATGCGCACCTTTGGCCACACTCACCTGAATGTCTAAAGTGTCTCCGCCTACCAAACCGCCTGGTGGATGCACCAGCACGTTGTGACAAATTTGGTCGCCTTCTGGGTAAAGGCTTTGCAAAATTCGCAGAGGGCCTTTGTGCAAGTATCGGGCTACGCTGCGCTGAGACTCATAGGTGTAATCAAGTTTGAGCTCAGCGCGCCATGCCATAGGAACGGGTGTTATTTGGAAGATGATTGCTGAAGGGCGATCAAGGTCCAAAGTTTCTTGTCTGTTTCCGTCAATCTTTCGGAGTTGTCTACGGCAGACTGAAACTTTTCTTGGTCTGTTAGCAAGCTAAGTTGCCTGACTTGGCCTAGTAAATGTTTGTAGTGTTCGATGGTGTGGTCTGTGTTGGCTGCAATTTTATGCAGTGGCAAGACAGAAACATCCTCCATCAACTCACGCTCTCTGTTGGCTTTATCGATGAGTAATCTGATTTCTTCATCCGTTAAATGCAGGCGTTTAGATTCAATTCGGATGTAATCGATTTCCTTTTGATCTAAGTGGCCGTCTGCGAGCATTTCATAAATTGTATTGACCAAAGACTCTCGATCTCTTTTTAGTTGATCACTGAAGGCAGAAGACAAAAGCGCAGCAGGAATGGCAAAAATACCAATGCCTATGAGCGCCAACACAATGGTCATGGCCCTTCCTGCAGGCGTGACGGGTGAGATATCGCCATAGCCGACAGATGCCAGCGTGATAACCGCCCAATAAATGGCTTGTGGGATATTTTCAAATTTATCGGGCTGAGCTTCGTGCTCAAACAAATAGCCTAAACTGGCGGTCATCACGACCAGCAAGAGCATGATGAAAGCGGATGCCGCCATGACCGGCCATTCACGCACAATTACTTTGGACAGCGATTGCGTGGCGCCGGTATAGCGACTCAATTTGAGCAGTCGAAGAAGCCTGAAGACTCGCATGAAACGAAGATCAATCAGGTGATGCAGGAAAACCTCTAAGAAAAATGGTGCAATCGCCAAAATATCAATGATGGACGAGGTTGATTTGGCCATTTTCAAGCGCCCAGTGACAGCGCGTTTGTAGCCAGGCTCTTCCACACAACAATACATCCGGAGGCAATATTCAAGCGTGAAAATACCCACGGCGATGGCATCGAGAACGATGAATTCCAGATTCAACAAATAATGAACGCCATGCACTGACTCCAAGATCACAGCCAGCACCGACACGATCACCCAAATCACAATGAAGGTGTCGAAGATGGTGTGCAAACTGCCACCGTAGGCACTTGGGAAGACCACTGCGTGAACTTTTTGCCTGAAGGTTCTTCCTTGGTTGGCGATAGCAAACTCTTTGTAAGCGGGAATCAATATTCTGAAGAGTTTTAGAATACGCAGCAACCTGAGCGAGCGAAGGTAGCGCAGATCGACTGAAATAAAGGCTTGCAAGAAGAAGGGCAGAATGGCGATCAAATCAATCAAGGCGAATGGGCTGACGACATAACTGCCGCGCGCATACTTTCGTTTTTTGAACTCTTCATCTTCAGGAGCCAGGTAAAAACGAACAAGGTATTCAAGCGTGAAGACCGCCACAGAGAAAATGTCAAAGAAATGAAACCAATTTTCGTAAGCAGTGAAAATTGCAGGAATTTGCTCGAACACCAGTGCAAATAAATTGCCAACAATCAAAATCACAATCCATTTGTCAAAGGATTTTTGATAATTGCCTTCTATGTGGGGGTCGAGAAGCCACGAATAAAGCCACTTTCTGAATGGCAAGTCACTTGAAATATTGACCTCTTCATGGTGAAGCAGTTGTTCTTCTAAGGTGTGATCAGACATGTCGGCCTCTTTTTAGAATTCAAGTTCGTCGACTTTGATGGGGTAACCACCTTTGTCGCACACCGTTAATTTGAGTGATATTTTGGTGTCAATGGCGTCTAGGCTAACCAACTGAGATGTGATGGCAGGAATGGCTGACCCGGGTGGCGTTGGCACGATTTTTTCTAAAACGATTGAGCCTACGGTCGATCTGTCTTTGGGGTCGCATTTTGAAATAAATTCAAGGGGCTGGCCAGTGAAGGCATTCGACTGGTTTTGAAGTTCTTTCACGTTTTGTAAAATAGCCTCAAAGCAATCACCCCAACGCCGCCTTTCATCTGCACTGGCAGAGCAACTTTCAATGGCGAAGTTCTCCTGCATTCTGGGTTCACTGCTTTCTTTCAGCCACTTCACCCAGGCCTCCCCATTGTGTTTGGTGATTTCATTTTTCATGCCATCGCGATAAGCCAGCACACCTACCCAGGCCACCAGCACAAGCATGCAGCCTAGAAAAATGAGGAAAAGGGTATCTCCTAAATTCGGCTTTCCTGAATTGGCTGGAGTAGGTTGGGGGGGCGCATTCTCTTGAGAGGCTCCGTCTTTTGATGGATGGACTAGATCTGTCATGGATGATATTCCCCGCATTGCTGCACACACGAATTGACGATGGTCAATTCCATACAAAGGTGCATGGTATGGATTCGGCTCAAAAGGTCAAGCCTTTAGAGCCTTTATCTGAAAAACTCTTTGAATGAGAGCTTATTCGTTGTTGGTGCTGCGATGCGCCCAAGCCGTGGTGTGCTTCTCGATGTAGCTAAAAAGCTCGTACATCACCATGGCCATGGCGCCAACCACCACCAAGCCAGAGAAAGCCAGACCCATTTGCATGGCAGACCCCGCTGAGATGAGCAAATAGCCAATGCCTTCATTGGCTGCCGTCATCTCAGACACGGTGGTGCCCACAAAGGCCAAAGTAATCGCAACCTTGAGGGAGCCGAAGAAATAGGGCATGGAGCGGGGCAGACCCACTTTGACAAGTACGTCCCAACGCTTGGCACCCAGCACACGCAGAACGTCTTCCAGTTCGGGCTCCAGCGTCGCCAAGCCCGTGGCAATGTTCACCATGATGGGAAAGAAACTGATCAGGAAGGCCGTGAGAATGGCCGGGCCAATGCCAATGCCAAACCAAACCACCAGGATAGGTACAAAGGCCGCCTTTGGAAGCGCATTGAAAGCGGTCATGAGGGGGTAGACCGCGGCATAAGCTAGGCGGGAACTGCCAATGATGAAACCCAACAACACACCCACCACGATGGCAATGCCAAATCCGGCCATGGTGACCCAGTAAGTGCGCCATGCATGCGCCGCAATGACACCGCTGAATTCAACGGTTTGTTGTGCAATGCGGTAGGGGCTTGGAAAAATGAATTCTGAAACTTTGAAAATGCTGCAGATGGCTTGCCAAATGACAAGCGTAAGCACCAACAAAATCCAGGGCGCGCTTGCTTCGATGGTTTTTTTATTCACAAGGTCACCTGCTTATTGATTGATGACAGCGCCAGCTTGTCGAATGGCACCAATGTGGCCACGCAATTCGTGAACGATGTGGGTGAACTCGGGTGTGTAGGTCACTTCCAAATCGCGAGGACGTGGCAAGTCAATTTCTTTTTTCACCACAAAGCGACCCGGGCTTTTGCTCATGACATACACCGTGTCGGCCAAGAAAACAGACTCACGCAAATCGTGCGTGACCAAAATGACATTGAACTTTTGCTCAGTCCAGAGGTCGCGCAAGATGCACCACAACTCTTCTCGAGTGAAGGCATCAAGTGCGCCAAAGGGCTCGTCGAGCAACAACATTTTGGGTTCGTGAATGAGTGCGCGGCAAATGCTGGCGCGCTGTTGCATGCCGCCTGAGAGTTGCCACGGAAATTTGTCTTCATAGCCACCCAAGCCCACAGTTCTTAAGAGCTTGCTGGCGCGCTCAGCAAATTCTGCTTTGCGTTGTTTGAATTGGGAGCGAAAGGGCTCGACAATTTCAAGCGGTAGCAAGACGTTGTCTAGCGTGGTACGCCATGGCAACAAGGAGGGCGCTTGGAATGCCATGCCGCTGATCTTCAAGGGACCTGTGACGGGTTGACCATCGACAAAAATCTGACCTTTGCTAGGGCGCTTTAGCCCAGTGGTCAGTTTCATGAAGGTGGACTTGCCGCAGCCCGAGGGGCCGACAATGGCAATGAATTCGCCCTGCTTGACTTGCAAGTTGATGTCTTCAACTGCATAGTGGTTTTGCGCTAACAACTCGTCGTTGTAGGCCAACCAAACATTTTGAAAATCAACGAAATTTGCAGTGGTCAAAACAGGTCGCCTCGTTCAATCAATTACTTTTTAGGTTTTGGCAAGATGTCGAGTTCTTTGGCGCTTGGCAAGAAAGAACCGTTCCAAATGTCATCGGCCTTCACACGTGTTTTGGTGTTGAATGCATCGGACACTTGTGAGGCCATGAGGGACAGGCGAGGGCCTCTGATTTGGCCAAAACCTTCTTCACGAGCTGAGGGGCTGTTGATGACGGTGTCGATGGCCAACTGCAAGCGACGTGTTTCGAGTTCTACGTTGATGATGCCGTCGCGCGCTTTGACATCGGCAATGACAGCAGTTGGGTTGTTAATGACATCCTTGGCGCCTTTGGTGAAGGCGGCCAAGAAAGCTTTGACAGCAGCTGGATTTTCTTTGATGATTTTGGGTGATGCGATGATGGCGTTGCCATAGAGCTTGACGCCAAACTCTGGGTATTGCATGACGACCACGTCATCGGCTTTGACGCCGCGGGCTTCGATGTTGAGCAATGAGGTGAATGTGAAGCCAGTGATGGCGTCAACATCGCCGCGAACCAGCATGGTTTCACGCAGTGGAGGGTCCATGGCCGTCCAAGTCACATTGCCAATGTTGTTGGCTTTTTGGAAGATGGGGAAAGCACGGCGACCTGCGTCAAAAACGGGTGCGCCCATTTTCTTGCCAGCCAAATCTGATGGCGTTTTGATGCCAGATTTTTTGAGCGCCATGACAGATGCTGGCGTGTTGTTGTAGACCATCATGATGGCCACAGGTTTGTTGGGTACATCGGGGTTGTTGGCGTGGAATTCCATCAGGGCTGCCAAGTCGGCAAAACCAATGTCGTAACTGCCAGAGGCAACGCGGGTCACTGCGGCGCCAGAACCGTTGCCTGCATCAACCGTGACGTCGAGCTTGGCATCTTTGAAATAGCCCTTTGCAACTGGCGTGAGGAACAAGGCCGAAGGGCCTTCAAAGCGCCAGTCGAGTTGAAATTTAATGGGTGTATTTTGAGCTTGTGCCAAGCTAAAAGCGCAAGTCGCTAACAATGCGGCCGTGGTCTTCAGTAGGAAACGTTTTTTCATAAGGACTCCGATTAAAAAAATGAGTTTAATTTCGTTAAATATCTAAGCAATATCGATGCCATTATGAAGTGCTTTGAAAGGCGCATTGTTGCATAAAGTGTATACACTTTATGCCTCTTTGGGCTTCGGTAAAACCCTTGTGCGCCCCAAAATGGCTCGGAATTAGTTCAGAAGGTCCAAAAGAGTGCGAGAAATAACTTGGGTCGCTTTTCGCAAATCTTCTAAATTCAGCCGTTCATCTGCTCGTTTGGCATGGGATTCTAAAACCGTGCGTGGGCCCGCACCATAAATCACGCCAGGAATGCCCTTTTCAACATACAAGCGAACGTCAGTGTAAAGAGGGGTGCCCATGGCGGGAATGGGCTCGCCAAAAATTTCGCCGCCATGTTTCTGAATGGCTTGCACCAAAGGCGCATTCCCTGCCAGGGGCTTCATGGCGTGGGCCATCAGAATGCGTTTGATTTCAACGCTGACCAAGGCATCAGACGAGCGGCCTTGGTTAAAGGCGTTGACCGCTTCTGCAATGACCTTGCGAATATTGGCTTCTACCTGCTCTGGAATTTCTTCCGGAATCATGCGGCGGTCTAGTTTAAAGCTGACCGTGCCAGGCACCACATTGGTATTGGTGCCACCTTCTATGCGGCCCACATTCAAATAGGGGTGATTGATGCCTTCTACTTGCGAGCTGATTTGTTTGTAGAGTTTGTTTTGCGCATAGAGACTGCTCAAAATCTGAACGGCTGCTTGAAGCGCATCGACGCCTGTGTCGGGAATGGCCGCATGGGCCATCTTGCCGTGAACTGTCACTTCCATTTGCAGGCAACCATTGTGGGCTGTGACCACTTGGTAGCTAAAGCCTGCTGCAATCATGAGGTCGGGGCGCGTATAGCCTTTGTCGAGTAACCAACCAGGTCCTTTTTCGCCGCCAAATTCTTCGTCATAGGTGAAATGCAATTCAACATTGCCTTTGAGGGGCAAATTGTTTTTGGCTTGCAATGCCTCGACGGCACGCAGTGCAAATGTGAAGGTGGAAAAATCACATTTACTGACTGCTGTAGCGCGGCCAAACATCTGGCCATTTTGAATTTCAGCGCCGTAGGGCGGATGCGTCCAGCCTTCTCCGGGCGGCACCACATCGCCATGCGCATTCAAGGCAATGGTTTTGCCGCCTGCCCCGAATGGTCTGCGCACAATGAGGTTGGTGAGAGAGGTCAGCCCATAAGCTTTGACCTCTGCTTCAGGCAC
>CANHXV010000049.1 GCA_947464665.1 Comamonadaceae bacterium | reverse complement strand
CTTCGCCCTTGAAATCCATGAAATAAGGGGGCGCATGCCATAATCGGCGTCCACTCTCAGCAATGAATCAGGCGCGGCTGTAGCTCAGTGGATAGAGTATTGGCCTCCGAAGCCAAGGGTCGTGGGTTCGATCCCCGCCAGCCGCACCAAACGCCAATTCGCCACCCTTCGCGGTACTTGGTTTGCCTACCTGCCAGCGCGATGGCGTCAAAGCTTGGTCCCGTGATGCCCAGGATGTCAAAAGCGGCGCCCATTCAACAACGCGGACTCATCGCGTGAACAACTGCCCAACCAACCACAGGCTCAAAGAAGGAACCATCAACAAGACCACCATTCTGCTAAGGTCCCATGCCAAGAAAGGGATCAAACCCTGGTAGGTTTCACGCATGGGCACATCTCTGGCCAAGCTGTTGACCACATACACGTTCAAGCCGACCGGGGGTGCAATCAAGCCAAAGCTAACCGTCATCAGCACCAAAATGCCAAACCACAAGGCTTTGAGCTCATAGGACAAACTCCACAAATCCAGCGCCATGACGGCCGGGAAGATCACGGGAATGGTCAACAACAGCATGGACAACTCGTCCATGACGCAACCCAACACGATGTACAAAACCAGGACCGCCATCACAATGCCCAAGGGAGCCACCGGCAAACCTGACACCCACATAGCCACCATTTTCGGCATTTCGGTAAGGGCCAAGGTGGCGTTCATCATGTCTGCGCCCAAGAAAATCATGAAGACCATCGCTGTGGTTTCTGCGGTGCTCAGCAAGGCCACTTTCATGCCCGCCGACTTGAGCTCTTTTTTGGCCAAGCCCACCAGCAAGGTCAACACAGCGCCCACGCCTGCACCCTCCGTGGGCGAGAAGAACCCACCATAAATGCCGCCAAACACCACCACAAAGACCGCCACGATAGGCCATATCGAAAGCAAAGCGGACCATTTTTCTGACCACGGCAACGCCGGGGTTAAAGGCGCCATTTCGGGCCGAGCGCGTGCATAAAAGCCAATGACCACCAAGTAACCCAGCATGGCCAACAAACCTGGGATGATGGCCGCCGCGAACAACTTGGCAATGTTTTGCTCAGTTAAGATGGCATACACCACCAGCGGCACGGAAGGGGGAATCAAAATACCCAAGGTTCCGCCCGCAGCCAAAGAAGCCGTGGACAAGCGCCCTTGGTAGCCATGGCGGCGCATCTCAGGGTAGGCCACTTGAGTGATGGTTGCCGATGTTGCAACCGATGAGCCACAGACCGCGCCAAATGCGCCAGCAGACAACACGGAGGCCATGGCCAAACCGCCACGCACATGTCCGACCAAAGCAGCGGCCGCTTTGAAAAGGTCTCGGCTGAGTCCGCCTTGCGTTGCAAATTGCCCCATCAGCAAAAACAAAGGAATGACGCTCAACTCGTACACCGTGAGCCTTGCCACCGCGCTGCCTTTGAGGAAGTTGAGCGCTGTGGCGCTGTCGCTCATCAAGCCATAACCCAGCAAACCGGGAATGAACATCGCCGCTGCGATAGGAATGCGCAAGGCCATGAGCACTACCATGGCCACAAACATCGCCAAGCCAATTTGGGGCGCCCACTGCATCATGGTGCCGCCACTGGAAGGGACTTGCCATCAACGAACAGGCCTTGTACCAAAGCCACCCACCCAGCCAAAGCCAAGCCCGGCGCCAAGCAGGCATAGGCCCACCACATGGGCAAGCTGATGATCATGGTGGTTTCACCGGCTTCGCGAACCGAGACAGCGCCGACGCTGGTACGCCAGGCCAACAAGCCATAGAGCAAGACCAACGAGAGTTGGCCTATGGCATCCAGACGTTTGCGAGTGCCTTCTGAGCTGGACTGGGTGAAGAAATCCACCATGATGTTTCCTCTTTGCAACTGGCAATAGGGCAGACACATGGAGATGGCAAAAGCAATGCCCATTTGGGTCATTTCCACATCCCCAGGGATGGGTTGAGACCATACAGAGCGCATGATCACACTCACCAAGGTCAGGCCACCGGTAGCCAATGCCACAGCAGCACCCACCATCCCAAAAGCCCGGCACAGGGGCGCTAAAAGCATTGACGAAGACATCATGGATTTCCGATTCAAAGACGCAGCACCTGCCCCTCAGAACGAGGGGCAAGCACAGGATCACTTGCTGTATTTCTTGACCATGTCTTTAGCGTCTTGCAGCATTTGCTTGCCTGGCAAACCCCGCTTGTCCATGTCGGCGACCCATTCGTCGTAAAGCGGCGCTGAAGCCTGGATCCATCGGTCGGTCTCGGCAGCGCTGATCTTGTTGAAGACATTGCCACGGGCCACAGCCGCATTGCGTCCAGTGGCGGTGGCCTCATCCCAATAACGACCAATGGTGCGGGACAGAGTCGCGCCGCTGTTTTTATCGATCACGCTTTTCAAGTCTGCAGGCAAGCTGTCGTACTTAGCCTGGTTCATCGCCATCACGAAACCTGCCGTGAACATCGAGGGTCGGCTGGATTCAATTTCAGTGTGGTACTTGCTGACTTCGTGCAGCTTGAATGCTGGAATGATTTCCCATGCGGTCATGAAACCATCGATCGTGCCTTTGGTCATTGCGTCGGCCACGGGCGGAATCGGCATGCCCACAGGAGTGGCGCCCAATCGGGCCAAGAGTTTGCTGGATTGACGGCTAGCCGCGCGGATCTTCAAGCCTTTGAAGTCTTCCATGGTTCGGATGGATTTGCCAGAAGTGCTGACAAAGCCCTCATCGTGAACCCAGGTGGCCAAAATTTTGCTACCGGTGAATTCCTTGGTCGCGTACTTGCTGTAATAGTCCCAAGCCGCAGCAGAGGCCGACTCGGCGGTGTTGGTCATGAAGGGCAACTCCAGGGCTTCCATGATTGGAAAGCGCCCAGGTGTGTAACCGGGCAGTGTCACCACCAAGTCATCCACGCCGTCCTTGACACGGTCGACCAATTGGGCAGGTGTGCCGCCACCCGTCATGGCGGGCAGGATTTGGCAGCGCATGCGGTTATTGGAGTCTTTGGCGATGGCTTCACACCAAGGTGCTACCACGCGGCTGTGACCAATGGCCATGGTGGGCCAAATGTGGTGCACTTTGAGAATCACTTCTTGGGCTTGAGCAGACGCTGCAGTTGCAGCTGCAAGGGCCAGCACGGCAGCACCGCGTATCCATCTGTTTTGAAAGGTCATGAAAGTCTCCTGGTTAGGTGAAAGGAAAAAATAAATGGCCTGCAGTGAAACAGGCTCAACAAAAAAACACAAACTCAGACTGCCGCTGCAGCAAACACCAGCGTTCGTCCACAAGGGCCCAAACATCCCGGTGCTCGCCGAGTTTTTGCACCGGGTCACGGGGTCTTCCCGCTGGTGTCGGTGCATCGCTGAAACGGCCAGTCCACAGCAACACCATAGACTGGGCCGATACACGATCGGGGGATGTCCACGTCAGAAGGACGTTGGACAAAAGGTGACGGGTGATGCGCTCAGGGTCGCGCTGGGCATAAGCATCACGAACCGCTTGTGCGCCTTGTAGCACTTGACCATCGGGTCTGACGAAAGCCACATCTGGGTGCAAGCAGGCCACCAAGGCAACCAGATCGCCGTGGTCAATCGCCCAACTCAGTCGCACCATCAAAGCTTGAATGGCTTGTTCGTGCGCACTGCGCAGCAGCAAAGCGGAAATGTCGACAGCATCAGATTTCACAAAGACTCCGTCGCCAAGGGTGGGGATGCGAGCCATTTGGCCAGCGCCAGCGCCACCGCTTCAGGTTGCTCCATGGGTGCCATGTGACCCGCTGACTCAATGACGGATAACACCGACAGGGGCAACAAATTGGCCATGGCTCGGTGCTGTGCAACGGGAGACCAACTGTCTTGTGCACCACAGATCAGGTGGACCGTTCCGGCAATGCCTTGAAGGGTCGGGCTGGCATCGGGTCGCGTCAACAAAGCGCGAATCTGGTTGGCAAAATGAACAGGCGTGCGCCGAGCGAACATGGCGACGATCACATCTATCAGGGCGCCGTCGGTCAAACGCGACGGGTGAACCATGCCTTGAGCCCAGGTCCGCGCCATGGCCTCAACCCCTTGACTCACGGCCACATCCAGCAAGGCCTGACGCTTGGCCGCTTCGGCTTGGCCTTGAGCACCCGCGGGGCAGGCCTGATACCCAGTGTCCAGCAAGGCCAAATGCCGCACTCTATTTGGAGCTAGGCGTCGCATTTCGATCGCCACACGCCCGCCCATGGAGTGACCCGCCACGGCCAAATCGCCGGGTACAGACGCCAAAATTTGCTGCGCCATGCCTTCGATGTCATCGCACAGCCCGTGATCGGGCACCACCGCGCTTGCCGCCTTGGATCCTAGCTGCGCCATCACCCCAGACCACACGGCGTGATCGCACATGAGACCGGGTACCAGCACCAATGTGGTGTGCTTCATCTCAGAGGTCCAACACCAAACGCGCGGTCTGGCTGCGTGAACAGCACAGCATGATGCAGTCGCCTTTTTCTTGCTCTTCGCGCGTCAAGTAGCTGTCCCAGTGGTCGGGCGTCCCAGCGACGACAGGGGTCAAGCAGGTGCCGCAAATACCCTCGGCGCAAGAGAACGGCGCGTCATACCCTGCGCCCTGCAGCGCTTTCAAAATTGACTGCTCTTTGCCGACCTGCAAAATTTGGCCACTCTTTTGCAATTGCACCTCAAAGCAGCCATCTGCAGCGATCGGGGTTTGGGTCAAATCTGTGGTGTTCATGCGGTCACTCCAGTGGTATTTTCCAGAGCCAGCCAACGGTCAATGATGCGGCGCGATTGCACGCCGCCAGAGTCGATGTTGAGCATCAGTAGTTTACGATCCGGCCATTTGCTGATATTTGCTTGCTGCAATTGCAGCATTTCCATGTCTTCATTGAAAATGCTGCCTTGACCCACCCGAATCTTTTCGGTCAGCGCAGCATCCTCAGGCTTGAACTGACGCGCCATGCCCCAGTGGTACCAGTGCGAGGTCTCGGTCTCTGGCGTGATGAAGTCGACGACCACGCTGTAAGCCTTGTGCTCGGGTGCCGCATCAAAGCCCCCTTTGCCCGCCAGGGCCACGCCCACATCGATCATGATGTGGCTGGGTGGCGTGAAGCGGCAAATCTGCCAGCGGTCCACCTTGGCTTGCGGATCGAGGCCATTGGCGCTCATGGCCATTTGCCAAAAGGGCGGTGCCTGTATGCCCTCCATATGGCGTTGCAAGATGACTTGGTCATCCTCGACCTTGGTGGTGCAGGGTGTTTCGTCGATCTCGGGTTGCCCAATGCTGTTGGCGTGCACATAGGTCTCGTGCGTGAGGTCCATCAGGTTGTCGATCATCAGGCGGTAATCGGCTTTGACGTGGTACAGCCCGCCGCCATAAGCCCAAGCGGGGTTGTCAAAAAACTCAAACACAGGCAATTCGCTGACATCGGCTTTGGACGGGTCACCCGGCCAGACCCAGACAAAACCATAACGCTCAACCACTGCGTAACGTTTGACAGCCGGAAAGCCGCGCACGCGTTGACCGGGCATGTGCACGGTTTTACCCTCGCAGCCCATTTCCAGACCATGGTAGCCGCACACCAAACGGCCATTGCACACTTTGCCTAGCGACAAGGGAGCGCCTCGGTGCGGACAAAAATCTTCCACCGCAGCGACCTGGCCGTTCGGGCCTTTGAAGAACGCCATGGACTCGTTGCAGATCGTTCGGCCCAGAGGCTTGTCGCCCAGTGCCTCCAACTCCGTCATGGCGCAGGCCACGTACCAGGTGTTTTTGATGAACATGTTTCAGACCTTGTTTCGAATGAGTTGCATCCCCGGCATACCGGCGTGCTGGGGGTTGTGCATGACCTGTCCCAGGTTGTGACGTGCAAGCCGTGAATGTTCGCGCATCAGGGCTTCGGCGCGGCCGGCTTCACGTTGCCCAATGGCTTCGAGCACTTGGCGGTGCTGGTGCTGCGCGACCACCAGCATGTCACGCGCATCGGGGCTATGGGCTTGCACACCCACAAAACCGGAGGCAGAAGCAAATGGCAGACGCGATGCCCGGTCAATTTCGCGGGCCAGGACAGCGCTGTTGGCCATTTCGGCCAACAGTTTGTGAAAGCGACCGTTCAGGTGGACATAGCTGGAAAAACTCTCGTCATCCAAGGTCGCTTGCCGCAGCAATTGATCGATCTGATTCAGGCATTCACCGGCCTGGGCCATCACGGCAGGCGACACGCCCCGCTCAGCAGCCAGACGGGCCGCCAAGCCTTCAAGTGTTCCGCGCAGTTCGATGGCATCGGCCACTTCACGTTCGGAAAAAGTGCGGACTGCGTAGCCCCCACCACTCAAGGCTTCCAATAAACCTTCCTGACCCAAACTCATCAGGGCCGCCCGGATTGGGGTGCGTGACATGCCCAAACGATCGACCAGCGCCAACTCGGCAATGCGCGAACCAGCGGGCAGATCACCGGCCAAGATCCATTCACGCAACCGCTGCTGCGCCTTGACCGCTTGTGAGCCGCCATCGACGTCAGAATCGAGCAGTTGAGCAGAAGATGGGGACATGGACAGACCAATGGAAAAAAGCGATTTAACCACCGTCACCGCTCAATTTGTATACAGAAAACCCTAATATATTGATAATTTGCTCAATTTTTAAGCAAATTATCGGATTTATGTATCCAATGAAACAAGTTTGAACCGGACATTGTTGTCAACTACACTAGACAGTTATTACACTTCGAACACGTTTTGAATTGGATCAGCAGTTATGAATCCCTATACCAATTTTCTCAATTTATTGCAGGGACTGCTCCAGTTGGAAAAGTTTCCAGCAATGACCGCGTTGTCAAAATTAATACTCGATCAAATTGCACTTCATGAGGATATTGGCAAGCCATTAACTGTTAGGGAAATGATTGGGTTCGACCAAATTGCTTCCCCTGCTACGCTTCACAAACACTTGGCAAGTTTGAGAGCCTCAGGTTATGTGACTGCGCGCTCAGAGGGTCGTGATAATAGAACCAAGTACTTGGTGCTCACCTCCTTGGGACATGCGTACATCAATACGCTGTCCAAAGCGATTGTGCAAGCTGGCGCTACTTAAACGCTTGCCAGTGATTGACCGGTTAAATGATGAGCAGTTAATTTCAAATACAATAATTTGAAATTAATTCCACTGCCGTTGATGCAGTCAATTTGTGATTCAAAAAATCCTACAAAGCAAGCTCAATACTTTCATCTTGGTGGTGGTTGGATATTTCTTAATCCACGCCTTTAACCAGGTTTTAGCCGATTTATTGATATCTTTGCCAGGTGCAGATCTAGTTCATATCCCAAGTGGCTTTAAATTATTTTTCGTCCTGATCGCAGGGTGGCTAGGTGCAATAGGCATTGCCACGGCTACCTTGATTATCGCTGTGGTCTACAAATTTCCAGGTGATTATTTTTCAGGCTTTCAACTGGCAACAATGAGTGGGCTTGCCCCTTTTTTAGCCAAAAAATTAGCCGTCGAAAAATTCGCCATGAATGATGATTTGAGCCATATCACTATCAAGCAAATGGTGGTCGTGGTTTTGATCTTTGCGTTCCTGAACAGTTCACTCAATCAAGCAGTTCTATTTTGGAATGAAGTCAATCCCAACTTCATTGAAGGCTCTCTGACCACTTTCGTTGCTGACATCACAGGCACACTCATTGTTTTCGTGCTGCTAAAACTGATCGCAAAGAAATTGTTAAAGGTAGACTAATCGCAAGTTTGATGGGTATTGAAGCTAAGTCGCAATGATCTGTTAACTTGAGTCAACGGCTCTTTGCGCCAGCCACAACACCTTCACTCGAAATCAGTTGAACATTGTCTTTGCGTCTGCGCACACCAATGGGTGTTGAAGCCAAACCTTTTTGTGATGCATCAATGTCCTCCAAACTGGGATAGTCACCCAATAACCAATAATCAAAAATGCGCCTTGCTATGGGTGCGGCTTGAGCAGCACCAAAGCCTGCATTTTCGACCACAATGGCCAACGCAATTTGTGGGTTTTCTGCGGGTGCAAATGCAATGTACAAAGCGTGATCACGTTGATGTTCTTCTAACTTGCTGGCGTTGTATTTATCTTTTTGCCCAATCGTGACGGCTTGGGCCGTGCCTGTTTTGCCGGCACTTTGATATGGTGTGCCAGCAAAAACCCGAGCAGCTGTGCCCTCTTTAGCGACACCAATTAAGCCTTGATGAACCACGGCCACATTTTCTGGCTTGAACCCTAAATTGACAGGCTCTTCACCGGCGACGGCGCGGTCCAATAGTTGGATAGGGTCTTGAGTGGCCATGACCAAACGGGGTTTGCGATAAATGCCGCCATTGGCCAAGGTGGTCGTGGCGCTTGCCAGTTGCAGCATGGTGAAGGCGTTGTACCCTTGTCCAATGCCCAAAGAAATAGTTTCACCGCCATACCAACGTTGTTGCTCAGGTTTTTAATACGTTTTCTTTTTCCAGTCTGTGCTGGGCAAGGTGCCGCGCAGCTCGCCTGGCAAATCGACCCCCGTGATTTGGCCGAATCCAAGTGGTTTCATGAAGTCATGAATGGTGTCTACGCCCATGGTGTTGGCCAATGAGTAGTAATAAACATTGCTTGAGAGCACGATGGACTTCACCATGTCGACAGGCCCCAAGCCTGCATCTCCGTGGCTTCTAAAAGTGTGCCCACCATAGGTCCAAGAACCAGCATCATTGATGACTTCGCCAGCACTGCGCTTGCCAGTCTCTAAGGCGGCCATGGCCATGAAAGGTTTGTAGGTCGAGCCAGGCGGGTAGGTGCCCCGCATGGCTCGATTTAGAAGGGGCTTGTCGATCGATTCACTCAACAGCTTCCAGCTTTCGCTGTCAATGCCGTCGACAAATAAATTGGGGTCAAACGTGGGCTTGCTGACGAAGGCCAATATCTCGCCTGTACGGGGGTCGAGTGCAACCAGCGCACCTCGCCTCTCGCCGTACAGATCTTCGATCATCTTTTGCAGCTTGATGTCGATTGACAACACAACATTTTGACCCGGCGTGGCAGGACGACTGGCCAGTCGCCTGACAGCGCGACCGCCAGCGGATTTTTCGACTTCCTGCACGCCTGTGATGCCGTGAAGTTCGCGTTCATAACGTTGCTCAACGCCAAGCTTGCCAATGTATTGCGTACCGCGGTAATTGCCTTCGTCGTCACTCTCTTCAATTTCTTCTTTTTCTTTTTGATTGATACGCCCGATGTAACCAACCACGTGGCTGGCCAAATGGCCATAGGGGTAATTGCGAAACAATCGGGCCTTGATTTCAACACCAGGAAATCTAAATTGTTGCGCCGTGAATTTGGCCACTTCTTCATCGGTCAGCCGCGAACGAATAGGCAGTGAGTCGAAATTTTTAGACTCTTCTCGCATGCGTTTAAAACGTCTTTTATCGCGCAGTGGAATTTCAATGATTTCAGACAGGCTGTCGATGGTGGCTTCCAAGTCTTTCACGCGAGAAGGCGTGATTTCTAGCGTGTAAGCCGAGTAGTTGTTGGCCAAAACCACGCCATTGCGATCTAGGATGGTGCCTCGGTTGGGCACCGTGGGAATCACAGCCGTCCGGTTATTTTCAGCCTGCGCGTGCAAGTCTTCATGTCGAATGACTTGCAGGTAAAACAAGCGAATGCCCAATAAAGCAAAGCAAACCAAGACCACGCCTTGCAACACCAGCACACGAGTTTGAAATTTTAATATTTCAAATTCGGTGTTGCGCAACTCTCTCAACGAGGGCAGGTGAAAGGCCATGCTTTAGATCGGTCGATTGGCATCGGGGTCGTGAGCTCTTCGTTGCGGCGCAAGCAAAATGAAATTGGCCACGGGCCACAACAAAGTTTCAATGAAAGGCGACAGCAACATGGACCAACCTGGAAAATTATCGCCAGTGCTTAAACGGATGAGCAAGCCAATGACTTCAGCCAAGATAAAGAAGGGCGCAATTTGAAGCATCTGCTCTTTGATGGGAAACCAAAGGAGGCGGCGGTGCATACTGAACGCAAAATAACTGAGCACAACATACGAAAGGGCGTGCTGTCCCAACAAAGAAGAGTGCTGAACATCCATCCACAAGCCCAGTGCGAATGCAGTGGCCATGCCCACGCGGTGAGGCTGGTGAATGCCCCAAAAGAAAATGCTGACAGCCAAGACATCTGGCACCCAAAGGGCTTGCGACAAACCAAACAGCATGCTGAGCAGCAAGGACATTAAAAGACTCAAAGCAATGAACCAAGGGCTCACTGGCAACAACAAGGCCTCGCGATGACTCATGATCATGGCGTTTTTCCTTTGTTGAGTGTCGATGCCGAAGTGGGCTGCAATACCAGGACGTGGCGGCCTTTGAGTTCTGCCAAAGGGCTTGCATGAATTCTGGCAAAAGAAATATCAACACGCCTTTCTATGTGACTGATACGCGCCACTTGAAGTCCTGCGGGATAGATGCCGTCAATGCCACTGGTGGTAAGCAGGTCGCCCTCCTTCACATCGGCACTGGCGGGCACAAACTTCAGCTCAATCATTGGCAAACCTGCCAAGACATCGCCACTGGTGATATTGCGCGCGCCTGTTCGGCTGTTGAGCACAGGAATGCTTTGGTCTTTGTCGGTCAGAAGTGTCACTTCTGAGGTCAATGGATAAACGCGCGTGACTTGCCCAACCACACCACCCGCGTCAATGACGGGTGAGCCCAGAGCCACGTTTTTGAGCAGACCTCGATTGATCACAATGCGTTGGTTGTAGGGATCTGGAACATCAAATAGAACTTCGGCCGTTTGAAATGAAACGGCAATGCTGGCTTGAAGCTCCATGAGCAAGCGAAGATTTTGATTTTCAATTTGCAACTGCTCAACTTGTTGCGAACGCACAGACTGTTGAAGTACTTTGAGTTCTGCAGCCTTGAGATTTTTTTGGGCCTGATCCAAACTTTGAAAATAAGTGCCAATGGCCGATAAAGCTTCACCTGGTTGCATCACCAACCATTGAATCGGAAGAATCAGGGTGGACAGTCCGGCACGCAAGGGCTTTGTGAACTGCAGTTGCTTGTCACCAAAAATAAGCAGCAAAGAGAGCGCGCTGAAAAAAATGAGTTTGGTCAGGGGCGCAAAACCCACCCTGAAAAAGGGTGGGGGTGAGCGGTCAAGAGAATCCAGCGCCATGCATTGCGCCAGTGTTATTCACTCGTGAAGATGCTGCCCAGTCGATCCATGCGTTCGAGCGCCATGCCGCAACCGCGCGCCACGCAAGTGAGGGGATCTTCGGCCACCAAGACGGGCAGGCCAGTTTCTTCTGACAGCAAACGATCGAGGTCGCGCAACAAGGCGCCACCACCAGTGAGCATCATGCCCCGATCGGAGATGTCGGCACCCAATTCAGGGGGTGTTTGCTCAAGTGCTGTTTTGACGGCAGACACAATGTTGTTAAGTGGGTCTGTGAGCGCTTCCAGAATTTCGTTGCTACTAATGGTGAAGCTGCGGGGCACACCTTCAGACAGGTTCCTGCCTTTGACTTCCATTTCGCGCACTTCGCTTCCTGGAAAGGCGGAACCGATGTTTTTCTTGATGGCTTCCGCGGTGGGCTCACCAATCAGCATGCCGTAGTTTCGGCGGATGTAGTTGATGATGGCCTCATCGAACTTGTCTCCACCCACCCGCACCGAGCCTGAATAAACCATTCCGCCCAGCGAAATCACGCCCACTTCCGTGGTGCCGCCGCCAATGTCAACCACCATCGAGCCGGTGGCCTCTGCCACGGGCAGATCTGCGCCGATCGCCGCTGCCATGGGTTCTTCGATGAGGTACACCTGCGAAGCGCCGGCGCCTATGGCTGATTCGCGGATGGCGCGACGTTCGACCTGG
>CANHXV010000048.1 GCA_947464665.1 Comamonadaceae bacterium | reverse complement strand
GCGGAACCGATGTTTTTCTTGATGGCTTCCGCGGTGGGCTCACCAATCAGCATGCCGTAGTTTCGGCGGATGTAGTTGATGATGGCTTCGTCAAATTTGTCGCCGCCCACACGCACGCTACCTTTGTAGACCATGCCGCCTAAAGAAATAACGCCCACCTCGGTGGTGCCGCCGCCAATGTCGACCACCATGGAGCCGGAGGCTTCTGAAACAGGTAAACCTGCGCCAATGGCCGCGGCCATTGGCTCTTCAATGAGGTACACCTCGGAGGCGCCAGCGCCTAGCGCTGATTCTCGAATGGCACGCCGCTCAACTTGGGTCGAACCACAGGGTACGCAAATGATGATGCGGGGGCTGGGCCGGAAGGTGCTGCGGGGGTGCACCATGCGAATGAACTGCTTGAGCATTTGTTCTGTGACCGTGAAGTCGGCAATCACACCATCTTTCATGGGGCGAATGGCTTCAATGTTGCCGGGCACTTTGCCCAACATCGACTTGGCTTCGTGGCCCACGGCTTGCAAGACTTTTTTACCCTGGGGTCCACCTTCGTGTCGGATGGCCACGACAGACGGCTCGTCAAGAACAATGCCTTTGTCCCGCACAAAAATCAGGGTGTTGGCAGTGCCCAAATCAATGGCCAAATCGGTAGAAAAATAACGGCGAAACGAACTGAACATAACAAATCCTAGTCAACTGAGGGCTTCATCTTGCAAACCTGCAGTTTGGGGGCATTGAAGGGTGTAAATTGTGGGCTTGAACTGGCTTTTTTGAAGAGCTAGCAAGGAACACACGATAATAACCTATCACTTGAAAAAAAATGCGAAAGTAGGCCTCAAATTTGTGGCCTTCAAGCGCCTTTAAAGAATGACATTAATGTCCTTGACCGCTCTAGACATCGACCGAATTGCCAACCTGGCTCGCTTAGAACTCCAGCCTGAGGAGGGCCAGCGCATGTTGGACCAAATCAACGGCTTTTTCACCATGGTAGAAGCTATGCGTGCTGTGGATACCACTGGCATAGAGCCCTTGCCACACCCCATTGCGACCATTCAAGAGGTGGCGCTTCGTTTGCGCGATGATCTGGCCACTGAGCCCAACCAGCGTGAAGCTAACCAACAAAGCGCCCCTGCTGTAGAGCGCGGCCTGTTTTTGGTTCCCAAAGTGATTGAGTAAGGTGCCAGCATGACAGTTTTACATGACATGACCGTCGCCGCTCTGGCTGCCGAGCTTCGCGCTAAAAAAGTCAGCGCCACAGAGGTGGCTGAACACTTTTTGGCGCGCAGTCAGGCAGACACTTCCGGCGCTTTTTTAAGCTTCAACCCAGGGGCCACACTGGCGCAAGCCAAAATAGCAGACGGTCTACTTGCGGCAGGTAAAGCCGGCCCGCTGGCGGGTGTGCCCATGGCCCACAAAGACATTTTTGTCACCACCGACTTTCCCACCACCGCGGGCTCTAAGATGTTAGAGGGCTATCGCTCACCCTTTGATGCCACGGTCGTGCGCAAGTTGGGCGTTCAGGCTGGCGGCGCTGGCATGGTCAATGTGGGCAAGCTCAATTGCGATGAATTCGCCATGGGCTCGGCCAATGAAAATTCAGCCTACAAGTCGGTTGCCAACCCTTGGGACACTTCTCGTGTACCGGGCGGTTCCTCGGGTGGCAGCTCGGCTGCTGTGGCTGCCCGCTTGGTGCCCGCTGCGACAGGCACCGACACCGGCGGCTCTATTCGTCAGCCAGCCAGCTTTTGCGGCATTACAGGCATCAAGCCAACTTATGGTCGTGCGTCCCGTTACGGCATGATTGCCTACGCTTCCAGTTTGGATCAAGCAGGCCCCATGGCTCGCACCGCAGAAGATTGCGCGCTCATATTGTCGGCCATGTGCGGCCCAGATTTGGACCGCGACTCCACTTCGCTTGATGTGCCTGAGGAAAATTTTGCGCTCAATTTGAACGCATCACTCGATGGTTTGCGCATTGGCATTCCCAAAGAGTTTTTTGGTGAAGGGTTGGCATCTGGTGTGCGCGCAGCAGTTGATGCTGCGTTGAAAGAATTAGAAAAATTGGGCGCACATTTGGTGCCCATCAGCTTACCTCGCACTGAGCTTTCTATTCCTGTTTACTACATCATTGCACCTGCCGAAGCCTCTAGCAACTTAAGCCGATTTGACGGCGTGAAGTTTGGCCATCGCACCAAAGATTACACAGACTTGGTATCGATGTACAAGCGCTCGCGCGCCGAAGGATTTGGCGAAGAAGTGAAGCGTCGCATCATGACGGGCGCCTATGTTTTGTCGCACGGTTATTACGATGCGTATTACCTGCAAGCTCAAAAAATTCGCCGTATGATTTCAGATGACTTCCAACAAGCTTTCAAAGTTTGCGATGTCATTGCAGGCCCAGTAGCACCCACCGTGGCTTGGAAGTTGGGTGAAAAAACCAATGATCCTGTGGCCAATTACTTGGCTGATATTTTTACTTTGCCTGCTTCTTTGGCGGGCTTGCCCGGCATGAGCGTTCCAGCAGGTTTTGGGGAAGGTGGCATGCCTGTTGGCTTGCAGCTCATTGGCAATTATTTCAAAGAAGCGCAGTTGCTCAATGCGGCACACCGTTTGCAGCAAGCTACTGACTTCCACCTCCGTCAACCAGGAGGCGCAAAATGAGTGCGAAACAAAAATCTCAATTGGTCCAAGGCTACGAAGTGGTCATTGGCTTTGAAACGCACGCACAGCTCTCGACACAGAGCAAAATTTTCAGCCGAGCCCCCACGGCTTTTGGTGCAGAGCCCAACACCCAAGCTTGCGCGGTGGATTTGGCATTGCCTGGCACATTGCCTGTGATGAACAAAGGTGCTGTAGAACGCGCCATTGAATTGGGCTTGGCGGTAGGCGCGCACATTGCTGAAGAAAGTATTTTCGCGCGGAAAAACTATTTCTATCCTGATCTGCCTAAGGGCTATCAAATCAGCCAATTTGAAATTCCCGTAGTGCAAGGTGGTGAGGTGTCGTTCTTTGTGGGCGACGAGAAAAAAACGGTTCGCTTGGTGCGTGCCCACCTTGAAGAAGACGCCGGCAAATCATTGCACGAAGACTTCATTGGCCAAAGTGGCATCGACTTAAACCGTGCGGGCACCCCCCTCTTAGAAATTGTGACCGAGCCCGATATTCGCTCTAGCGATGAGGCGGTGGCATATGCCAAAGAGTTGCACAAAATTGTGACTTGGATTGGCATTTGCGACGGCAACATGCAAGAGGGAAGTTTCAGATGTGATGCCAACGTGTCGGTGCGAAAGCCTGGTGATGATTTGGGCACGCGTCGAGAGATTAAAAACTTGAACAGCTTCAAGTTCATGCAGCAAGCCATCGACTATGAAGTGCGTTGGCAAATTGAACAAATTGAAGATGGCCACGCCATTCAACAAGCCACAGTGCTCTTCGACCCGGACTCCGGCGAAACGCGCGCGATGCGCACCAAAGAAGATGCGGCCGATTACCGTTACTTCCCTGATCCCGATCTGCCGCCATTGGTGATAGGCCGAGATTGGGTGGCGCGTGTTCAATCTGAGATGACCGAGTTGCCGCGGATCATGGCAGCGCGTTTTGTCGCCGACTACGGCTTGCCTGAATACGACGCTTCCACGCTCACACAAAGCAAGGCCATGGCCGCTTATTTTGAAGCCGCTGCAAAAGCGTGTGGCCAAGCCAAGTTGGTCAGCAACTGGGTAATGGGCGAGGTGTCACGTCGTTTGAATGCCGGTGAAGTGGGCATTGAACAAGCACCGGTAAGCGCCGCGCAACTGGCCGCCATGATTGGCCGAATTGCCGACAACACCATCAGCAACAGTGCCGCGAAGCAAGTGTTTGATGCGCTGTGGACTGAGGGCGGCGAAGTGGACGCCCTCATTGAAACCAAAGGCCTGAAGCAGATGAACGACTCCGGCGCATTGGAAGCCATCATTGACGAAGTGTTGGCCGCCAATCCGAAGAACGTTGAAGAATTCAGAGCGGGCAACAGCAAAGCCTTGAACGGCTTGGTGGGCCCTATCATGAAAGCCAGCAAAGGCAAGGCCAACCCTGCGCAGGTGAATGAGCTTTTGCTGAAGAAGTTACAGGGCTAACTCAGACGCCGTAACGATCGCGATAGGCTTGCACCTTGGTCAGGTGTTGTCCCATCTGGTTGCCAGTTTGGGTGGACAGGTAAGCTAGCAAGTCAGACAGCTGAGCAATGCAGCACACGCCCATGCCTAAGGTGTTTCGAACGTATTGTACGGCGCTGTGAGGTACATCTTTCATTAAGCCGTCGGCTTGCACTTCGGTGGCCATCTCTTGACGGTCCAATGCAATGGCAATGGCGTGGGGTGCAGCGCCTGCCTTTTTGATCAGTTCAATGGATTCGCGCGCGGCAGTGCCAGCGCTCATCACGTCATCCACAATCAATACACGACCTTGGAGCGGCGCACCGACCAAGGTGCCGCCTTCGCCGTGGTCTTTGGCTTCCTTGCGGTTGTAAGCGAAGGGCACGGTTTTGCCCAATCGAGCCAGTTCAATTGACACGGCTGCACCCAAAGGAATGCCTTTGTAGGCGGGTCCAAAAATCATGTCAAATTCAATCCCGCTTGCCATCAAAGCTTTTGCATAGAATTGAGCAAGTTTTCCGAGTTTGGCGCCATCGTCAAACAAGCCTGCGTTGAAGAAATAAGGGCTCATGCGGCCCGCTTTAGTTTTGAACTCACCAAACTTGAGCACGCCCGCATCGACGGAAAATTGAACAAACTCTTGCGCCAAGGCTGCTGTGTCAGTTTGCGGTGTGTGTCCAGTCACCATGGGGAATTCCTTGTTTAAATTAACCAGCTTGAACTTGAACGGCATCCGTTCGGCGGCCACCAAAGGCGTGGAAGCCTGGATTGCTCAAAACAATCCCGATTGTATTTGTGTGCAAGAGGTTAAAGCACAAGCGGCCGATGTAGCGGGCAAATTTGAGTCTTTGGCGGGTTTAAAGGGCCATTTTCATTTTGCTGAGAAAAAAGGCTACTCGGGGGTGGCGGTTTACAGCAAGCACGAGCCTTCGGAAGTGATTGTGGGCATGGGCTCCGAGGAGTTTGATGCAGAGGGCCGGTTTGTGGAACTGCGCTTTGACACAAGCAAGCGCAAGCTGTCTGTGATCAGCACCTACTTTCCCAGTGGCTCATCAGGCCCAGAAAGACAGGAGGCTAAATTTAGATTTTTGGATCACATGGGGCCGCATTTGAAGTCTTTGGGCGCAAGAAGGGAGTTCATCGTGTGCAGCGATGTGAATATTGCGCATCAGCAAGCCGATTTGAAAAACTGGAAAAGCAACAAAAAGAACAGCGGATTCTTGCCCGAAGAGCGCGCATGGATGACGCACATGACCACCGAGGGCCCCTTGGTCGATGTCTACCGTCAATTGCATCCTGACACCACCGATGCGTGTTACACCTGGTGGAGCAATCGCGGGCAAGCTTATGCCAAAAATGTGGGCTGGCGATTGGATTACCAACTGGCCACAGCGGCGTTGGCAGCAGGGGCCCAAAAAGCAGCCATTTACAAAGATTCGCGTTTTAGCGATCACGCGCCGTTGACCATCGATTACGAATGGACGCTCTGAGATTGACGGTGTCAAATAGAGCAACGATACCAAGGCTAATTACGGGAATAAGTGAGCATTCTGCCTTTGTAGGCAGCGGTGTTGTCTGTCGCTGAAATGTCGAGTGGCTCTTCGCTAAGGGCGAAACCTTGCGCGGCCATGTTGCGATGGAAGTGCGATCGATTGCCCCGGTTAGGGTCGACCACCCAAACCTCTGCGTGGTCTTCAATGTGCTCGTTGATGTAGTGGGCCAAGTCGCCACGCTCGTCGCGCTCATAAAGAATGTCGCTGCCAATGATCAAGTCGAACTTGCTGCTGACAGCAAGGTCTTGTTGTTGTGGCGCGTGCTCGCCCCAGTGTCCATGTCGGTAGTTCATAGGGCCTAAATGGTTGAGGCGTAAATTCTCTTTCAGAAACTCGCCGGCTAGCGGGTGACAGTCTGAAGCCGTGATGTTGGCGCCTCGTCGATGTCCCACCAAGCTAGACAGCGCCAAACCACAGCCAATTTCAAGGATCCGCTCTTGTGCATTGACGGGTCTGAGCGCCATTCGTTCTGCCAACTTCGAGCCTGATGGCCAGAGCAATCCAAACAGGGACCAAAACGCGGAAGAAATGCCAAGTGCTAACGCGGCGTTTTCAGGATCATAAAATTGCTGCTTGTCGAGCAATGATCGAATGAGCAAATTGGGAACGCCGTGAATAGCGATGGATTCGTGCTTGGTTAGATAGCCATGGCGGCTCGCAGACTGCGGGTTATCCAGAGCAAGCGCTGGCATTGAAGAGGGGTGTGGCAGATAGACAATCAGGCAGACACGGGTTGTGTCTGAGTGAGTTCATCTTACGCGCAAGCCTTAAGCTATGGCAAGCTGAAGTTGATGTGCCTGTCTGCGCGGGCAATGGTCTCGGCACGGTGAGCAATGACAATGCGCGTGAGTTTGAGTTGAGACAGGGTATTGGAAACTGCGCTTTCGTTGTGCATGTCTAAATGGCTTGTGGCTTCGTCCAAGGCCAAGACGGAAGGCTGCGCATAAAGCGCGCGCGCCAACAAGAGTCGCTGCTTTTGACCGCCACTGAGGCCAGAACCAAGCTCGCCAATGAGGGTGTGATAACCCATGGGCATGCGAGCAATGTCTTTGTGAATTTCTGCCAGCTGGGCACATGCTTCAATTCTTTGTAGGTTGGGTGAAATGTCAAAGAAGGCAATGTTGTCTGAAATGCTGCCAGTGAGCAGCGCGTCTTCTTGCATAACCACACCAATTTTTCGGCGAACATTGGACATGCCCAGCTGGCTGATGGGCACCCCGCCATACAAGACGGTGCCGTGTGTGGGTGCTAGCAGGCCCAATAAAATTTTGAGCAAAGTGGTTTTGCCGCAACCACTGGCGCCCGTGATGGCCACATGCTCGCCTGCTTGGATGCAAAGGTCCATGTTGTAGAGCAGCCAAGGCTCTGCCTCGCTGTACCGAAATGAAACCTTGCGAAGCTCGAGACTGGCAGGCAGATGCGACAAGTCGTGAGCTGGCAAGTTGCCTTGGGGTGTATCTTGCTCGGGCGGTGTGAGCACAATGTCGGCCAGCCTGTCGCGGTGTAAATTGAGCATTTTGAGCTCAATGCCTTGGTTGATGAGTGCGCTAAAGCGACTTGTAAATTGAACTTTGTAGCTGATGAAGGCCAGCAGCATCCCCACGGTAAATACGCTGGTGCTGTGCTCTTGCGTTTGCGACGGGAGAATGATTTTGGCACCTAGCCAAAAGACACATAAATTTTCAAGACCAAAAATAAGTGTGCGTGCAACATTGAAGCCCATGTTCAATTTGGCAGTTTGAAAATCGCGGTTCATGACTTCCACCATCAGACTTTGCCATTTTGCTCGACGTTCATTTTCTCGCGCAAACAATTTAAGTGGCGTCATGGCGCGAAGTGTTTCAATGAAGTGACTTTGTTCTTGCCCAGCTAAAACCAAGCGCTCTGAAGCAGCATGTCTAAAGGGGGAGTAACTGATCCAGCGCACAAGCGCATACAAGGCCGATGCCGCTACAACCACCCAAGTGAGTGTGGGTGAGTAAATGAACATCATGACCAGCGCCGCGATGGCCATCAAGCCGTCGAGCAAGGACTCGATGGTGGTTTGTGTGAGTGTTTTTTGAATGTCGTGAACTGCGTTAAAGCGCGAAGAGATATCGCCCAAATGTCGCTGCGAAAACCAATCGGCTGGCAGCTTGACCAAATGCGCAAATACATTGCCAAGCCATTGAATGGAGACGCTCTGGCTTAGCACCATGACCCACCAACTGCGTGCGTAGGAAAGTGCAGATTGAATGAGAAGAATGATGGCAAAACCAGCCACCAAAACAGAAAGCAACTCGTGGTCACCCGAGGTTAAGACATCGTCCACCACGGCTTGATTGAACATGGGCATGAAGATGGCAAATAACTCAAGCACCAAGGCCAACGCCAATATTTGAAGCGCTGATTTGCCAAAGCCTTGCAGCTTGCCGGTGAGCATTGAAAGTGGAAAGGCCTTGGGTGCGGGGGTTTTTTTAAAATCAGCTTGCGGCGTGAGTTCTAAAGCGATGCCAGTGAAGTGTTGCGAAATTTCCGTGTATGAAAGAACCCTGACACCCAGCGCAGGATCGAGCAACGTGATTTTGCGACCCTTGATTTTTTTCAATACAACAAAGTGATTCAAGTCCCAATGCAAGATGCAGGGCATGCGAAGTTGGGATAACTCTTCCATTTCCAAGCGAACGGGCCGGGCGTTGAAACCCAAGACAAGGCTGTGATCAATGAGCTGCTTGAGGTTCGCACCCTTGAGTGATTGTGGGAACTTGTGTCGCAAATCCATGAGGTGCCAATGTTGGCCATGTGCGTTGGCAATCATGCACAAGCAAGCCAAGCCACATTCGGAAGTTTGAAGTTGCAAGATAGGGTTCAAGGCGGGTTCTCTTCCGAGGTCATGACAAACAAGCCTGCGCAATGAGACACTGCGCAGGCTTTCAAGTTGCCGGTTTCAATGGCGACTATTTAACGCTTATCGGGTGCACATGCCGGAATAGTCGCCCATGGCGTTGTAGCCACTTGCGTCGACAGCGCCATAACTTGAGGGCTCAAATTCAATTTTTTGGGATGCCTCATACAAGGTATAGAGATCTGCTAAGAGCTCACCCATTCTGAAAGCCCACTTGACGGCGATACCGCCCCCTTGGACTTCATTTAGTTCTTCAATGTTTAAATATCTCATTTCATTCTCCTGGTTGTGCTGAAAAAAAATCGTTTCAGCGGCGATATATCAATCAAATAAGCACAAGACGAGAATCACTGTTCCATTGAGTGAGAAATGTAGAACGCTGGTCAAAAGCAATGCCTTGCGCTTGCCAATTTCCAACTTGTGCAAATCGTATTGTTTTAAAAAAATGTAGAAGAAGCCGAAGAGTTCTATGACCCGGATGGATGTCGGGAATGGCAGATGTTGCGGCGTCCTAAAGTGAAGCGCCGTCAACAACAAAGGAGCCACCACAAACAATAACTTGCGCTTGAACAATTTCTCGTGGAGAGCTGCTATCGCAATCAACAACAAATTCTCGGCGAGGGGCGCTATCAAAAGCATCAAGAAAGCAATTTCCAATAAGGAGATGGCGGGTTCTTCTTGAGGCCCGACCTCTAAATTGCCAAACAAGACGATCAATGTGACATTGAGCGCTTGAAACACAGTGATGCCCACCCAAACATCAACGAAGCCATGCCGATTGAGGTGCGAAGCTCGGATTCTTTGAATGAAGTTCATGGTGTTTGTTGACGTGCATGAATGGCCAATAGCGGCTCGAAGACCCATTCCCAAATACCGCGCACATCATGGATGACGTCGGCTTCGAGGGTCATGCCGGGGCGTAAGGGACGGGCTTCTCCAAACGCCTTGACATGCTGTGATGCCAACTCGACCTGGATTCTGTAGAGCGGCTCGTTGCTTTGCGTGGAGGTCATGAGGGCCGTGCCCTGACCATGCGGCAAATCTTGAGGGGCTATGGGGGTGCCACTGATGTTCAGAATGCGACCTTTGGCCAAGCCAAATTTTTGATACGGGTAGGCGGCCAAGCGTAGCCAAACTTCTTGACCAGGCTGAATGAAACCCGCTGTGCGAGTGGGCGCGAAAAGAGCTGCAACCAAAGTGTGTGCCGATGCATCAGGTGTTTGTGAGTGAGCCTGGGGCACTAAGCTGGCAATGGTTTGGCCAGCTTGTGTCGTGGCGCCTAGGCTTAGATGAACCGTGCTGACCTGCCCCGCCTGCGGTGCCAAAACAATGCTGGTTTTACGCGCTTGAACTTCGGCAGTTTCTTGATCGAGACTTGCCAGGCTGCGATCAAGTTGGAGCAGATCGATGGCCAACTGCTTTTGAAGATGGGCCAAGTCGGCCTGAGCTGAGTTTTGTTCGCGCGCCAAGGCAAGCCCGTTGCGCAGTGTATTTTCCAGGCGAGATTGCAGGTCAATGAGCTCTTCTTGCTTGCCCTGCGCTTGGATGTCAGAGACAAAGCCTTGAGCCGCCATTTGCTCAAACCGAGCAGCCGTTTTTTGCGCCAACTCAACCCGACGTTTTGCCAATGCTTGCTCTTGGCTTGTTTGCGCAGTTTCAATTGACAAGGAGCGAATGCGGTCTGCAAGATGGGCTTCGCGCTGGCGGTTTTGAGCAATGCGCGAGGTACGTTCAGCCAAGAGAGTGCTGCGCCGTTGTGCCATATGAGATGACAATAAACTGGCGGTGCTGCCTTCAGTCGAGGATTTATCGGTGTTGACCACAAACAAGACCTGGCCTTGTTCAACCCAATCGCCCTCTTTCACCCTTTGCTCAAGCAGGACGCCTGAAATGGCGGCACTCAATTCCACCGTGCCCCATTGCGGCATGAGGACGCCAGGCACGCGAACTTTGCGTGCCACTTTGCCCCATACCCCGAATGCCAGCAAGGCACCCGCTAGCACCAAGGCCACGCTGGCCACGATGGTGAAGCGCGGATTGTGGGCGAGGTGAATGGGACCCATCCAAGAGGCTTGCTTGGACTGGGTGACTTGTGAGCGGAAAAGTGGCGTGGTCATGAGTGAGTCAGTGAAGAAGACCTCACAATACGAGTTTCGCAGGCAAACTTTGTTACATTGCATTGCAAGCGAAACCCATTGAAATACCCACATGCTTCAGTACCAAACCATCCCAGTCACGCCGTTTCAACAAAACTGCTCTTTGATTTGGGACGATCAAACCCAGCAAGCGGCAGTCATCGATCCAGGCGGTGACCTAGACTTGATCTTGGCGGAGGTCAAGCAACGGGGTTTGATACTCGAGCAAATTTGGCTCACCCATGCGCACATTGATCACGCAGGTGGTACGGCCCTCTTGGCGCGCAATTTGAATTTGCCCATCATCGGGCCGCACCCTGGTGATCAGTTTTGGATTGATCGCTTGTCAGATCAAAGTCGCATGTTTCAGTTTCCAGACGCAGAAATTTTCACACCCACGAGGTGGTTGGCTGATGGCGATACCGTGACGCTTGGGGCACACACACTGAATGTGCGACATTGCCCTGGACATACGCCGGGCCATGTGGTGTTTCATTCTCCGGAAATCAAACGTGCATTTGTGGGCGATGTCTTGTTTGCGGGCAGCATTGGCCGAACTGACTTTCCACAGGGTGATCACGATACTTTGATTGCCAGCATCACACAGCGTTTGTGGCCCATGGGCAATGACACGGTATTTATTCCAGGTCATGGCCCCGAAAGTACTTTTGGTCGAGAGCGACTTAGCAATCCGTATGTGGGCGGCACCTGAAGACGCGACGCCTTGAAGCTTCAATTCAAAAGTGTTGCGGGTCGGCCCTGCTGCGCTTTTTCGTAAAGGTGCGCAACTTTCGGCAGGTTGGCTTCAAGCTCTTGAATGCGATTGTTGCCACTGGGGTGGGTGGACAGAAAACTCAGTTGACCTTTGCCACTGCCGTTGGCTGCCATCATTTTTTTCCAAAGTTGCACACTGGCTTCAGGCTTAAAACCGCCACGCGCAGCAATTTCAAGCCCCACCAAATCGGCTTCTGTTTCGTCGTCACGGCCGTACTTCAAGCTGAGCAATTGGGTACCCAAGTTGGCCGCAACATCGCCCATTTGGCCTAAGCCCAATAATTGTGAAGCCACCGACAAACCCATGCTTGTAGCTTTTGATTTGGCCAAGCGCTCGCGCGAGTGTTCTCGCAAAGCATGCGCCATTTCGTGGCCCATGATCATGGCCACCTCATCGTCATTCAGTTGCAGTTGTTCCAAGATGCCGGTATAAAAAGCAATTTTTCCGCCGGGCATGCACCATGCATTGATTTGCTTGCTACCAATGAGATTGACTTCCCACTTCCACTTGCGCGAATCGGGGTTCCATTGCGTTGTGAATGGAATCAGCCTATCGGCGATTGCGCGCAAGCGCTTGAGTTGCGGGTAATCGTCTGGGGCCAAAGCGCCTTTGCTGTCGGCTTCACCTAAAGTTTGTCGGTATTGTTGTCTGGCAGAAGCTTCCAGTGTTTCGGCTGGTATGAGTTTGCGCAAGCTTGAAGCTTGGCCCACATCGACCTGAGCATGCGCAGTGC